>JBBILK010000394.1:0-3366 GCA_037444965.1 Actinomycetota bacterium
CCTCCCCTTCATCGGCGACGACATCGCACGACCGCTCGCCACCGATCTCTCGACGGGGGAGCTGATGCGGCTCGGCTGGGTCAAGTTCCGCGCCTCGGACGAGGCGACGCTCCGCTGCCGGCTCGGCGGATCGCCCGAGGAGATCGACGGCGTCTGGTACCTGATCGGCAGCGAGGAGAACGTGTCCGTGGTCGACATGCTGACCGGCAGCTCGGCCCCGCAGCGTCCGTCCGCGGACGGGCTCTACGCGCCGGGCTGCACCAGAGGCTGAGCGCTCAGTCCGACGTCGACGCGGCGGCGGCCTTCTCGCCGCTCTCGGCGCTCTTCCCGTCGCTGCTCGGGCCGCTGCCCTCGCTGCCGCCTTCCTTGGCGCCCTCGCGGCGCTTGGCGCCCCGCCCGTAGTCGGTCGAGTAGAAGCCGGAGCCCTTGAAGTGCACGGCCACCGGGTAGAGGATCCGCTCGACGGGGCCCTCCGCGCAGATCTCGCAGCCGGCAGGAGGAGCGTCGCTCATCCGCTGGAAGAGCTCGAACGTGTGGCCGTTGGGGCAGCGGTACTCGTACGTCGGCATGGCAGCTGGAACCGGGCGAGGCAGGCCGAATGCTAGCAGCCGCGCTCGTGGTCTTTGGCACTCCTGAGAGGGAAGTGCCAAGCGCCCGCAGGGTACCCTGCTGCTAGGCTCGACCCGTGCAGGAGGACGTCTCGCGGCGGGTGTTCGCGCTCGGGCTCGCCGGGGCCACCGTCGCCGTCACCGCCTTCCTGCTGGGCCGTCTGCACGCGTGGCCCCCGCACGAGGACGAGACGCTCGCGCTGTTCGTCGGGTCGAAACCGCTCGGCGAGCTGTTCTCGACGGTCCTGGACGTCCGCGGCGGCGCACCGCTGCATTTCCTGCTCGTCCATCTCGCCACCCAGGTTTCGCCGACGCTCGACGCGGTTCGGCTTCTCTCCGTCCTCTTCGCGGTTGCGAGCATCCCGACCGCGGGGCTGCTCGTCGCGCGGCTCACCGATCGCAGGACGGCACTCGTCGCGACGCTGCTCGTCGCGGCCAGCTGGGTGACGCTCTTCCACGGCATCTACGGCCGGATGTACAGCCTCTTCCTGTTCACGAGCGCGCTCTCCTTCCTGGCCCTGCTGCGGGCGGCCGAGCGCAACTCACGGCTGAGCTGGGCGGCCTGGGCGATCGCCGTGTACGCGACGCTCGCATCACACCAGTACGGCCTGTTCGTCCTCGCCGCGCAGGTGCTCTTCGCCGTCTACCTGCGCCTGAGGGGTCGCGCCTCGCTCCTGCCCGGAGCGGTCGCGCTCGCCGCCGTCATCGCCGCCGCAGTGCCGCTGTGGCGGAGCAGCCTCGTGCTCGCCTCCCGATTCGACGTCGGGGTCGGCGGCGACGGTACGCAGCTCGGCGGGCCGCTACGAATGCTCGAGTACCTCCGCAACGCGATCGGGGACTTCGCCGCCGGCTGGACGCTCGCCCTCGTCATCGTCTGCGCGCTCGCGACACTCGGAATCGTCCAGCTCTGGCGCCGCCGGCAGGGAACGGCGGTGCTCGCGTTCCTCGTCTTCGCCGTGCCGGCAGCGGCGCTCGCGATCGCCCGCGCGAGTGCGACCGCGACCCTTCCGGAGACACGTCATCTCATCTACACGCTCCCGTTCTTCACCATGCTCGTCGCCACCGGCATCCTTCGGCTGGCCAGGCTCGCGGGACACGCTGCTGCCCCGGTCGCCGCCGTCTCCGCCGTCGCACTGGCCGTGGCGGCCGTCGCCTGGGGCTGGCACATCACCCCGACGCTCTATCGAGGCGAGCCCTCGAAGCGGAAGGAGGCGCGCGAGGCCGCCGTCGCCTGGCTCACCGCAACCACCCGGCCCGACGACGTTCTCTTCGGGTACGACCCGCTCTTCCTCGGCGCCCGGGAGCACGGCGGCGACGTCGGAGACACCGTGATCCCACGGGCCGACCCGAAGCTGGCCCTCCGGGCCCTCACCGACGCACGGAAGCCGCTGGGGCGCGGAGTCTGGGTTCTCGACGCGAGCGACGGGAGCCGGATCGTCTCGAACGACTCGTCGCGCCTCGTGATCGAGCGGCGATCACCGGGGCCGGGGTTCGAGTCTCGCGCGTTCGGCCCCTTTCTGATCATCCGGACGACGGCACCAACCCGTACCGCCGCGGCGTTCCTGCACGCGACCGTGCTCGTCCAGCGGCTGGGCCTCGGCCTCTACGTCGGCAACAGCATCGTGAACTACGAGACGGCCCGGCTCGCGCTCGACAGTCTCGAGAACGGCAGCTGAGAGCGGCTACAACCGGGCGAGCAGGTTGCCCATGCGCTCGAGCGCCCGCTCGAGGTTCTCGACCGAGTTCGCGTACGAGAGCCGGAGGCTGTCCTTCCCGACGCTGCCGAACGCGGTGCCGGCGAGCACGGCCACCCCCTCCTCCCCGAGCAGGCGGTCGGCCAGCTCGTCGGCCGGGATCGGCACGCCGCTCACGTTCGGGAAGGCGTAGAACGCCCCCCTGGGCGTCCGGCAGCTCACGCCCGGGAGCCCGTTCAGGCCCGCGACGACGACGTCGCGCCGGCGCCGGAACTCCCGCACCATCGCCGCCGGGCCGTCCTGCGGGCCCTGCAGCGCGGCGATGCCGGCCCGCTGGATGAACGGCGGCACGCACGAGGTCGAGTTGACGAAGAAGCGCACGAGCGGGTCGACGAGCGGCTCGGGCACCGCCGCATACCCGCAGCGCCAGCCGGTCATCGCGTACGTCTTCGAGAGCCCGTCCAGGATGACGGTGCGTTCGAGCATCCCCGGCAGGCTCGCGATCGAGGCGAACTCGCCGTCGTAGAGGAGCCGCGAGTACACCTCGTCCGAGAGCACCCAGGCGTCGCTGCGCGCGATCAGGTGCGCGGCCTCCGCCAGCTCGTCCGCGCCGATCACGCCGCCGGTGGGGTTCTGGGGCGAGTTGAGGATCACGAGCTTCGTCCTCGGCGAGAGCCGAACGGCCAGGTCGGCCGGGTCGAAGCTGAAGTCGCGCTCCTCGAGCAGGGGCAGCGGCACCGGCGTCGCGCCCGCGAAGCGGATCGCCGACTCGTAGATCGGGAAGCCCGGATCGGGATAGACGACCTCGTCGCCCGGGTCGCACACGGCGACGACGGTGAAGAAGAGGAACGGCTTCGCCCCGTTGCCGATCAGCACCCGTTCGGGGCCGATCTCGACCCGCCGCGTGGCCGAGAGCTCGGCGGCGACCGCCTCCCGGAACTCGGCGATCCCGGCGCTCGGGCAGTAGTGCGTCTCGCCGGCCTTCAGGGCCGCATAGGCCGCCTCGGCGATGTGCGCCGGGGTGTCGAAGTCGGGCTCGCCGATCTCGAGGTGGATCACGTCCC
>JBBILK010000395.1:0-3350 GCA_037444965.1 Actinomycetota bacterium
CCAGGGCATAGGTCGCAGGAAACTCCCCCTCGAGCTCGAACTCCTCGACCGCTGCGCGTGTCAGGTGCGCGGTCGTTCCCTCGGCGAGGATCGTCGCCCGCGCGACGATGTCCGAGCCCGGCTCGAAGTTCGCGAGCTCTGCCCCGTCTCTGCCCCGGCCCCGATCGCCGGTACGGACGCCCACGACCCGGCCTCCGCTGACGAGGAGCTTCGCGGCCGCCGTCTCGGGCACGATCGTGACGCCGACCTCCTCGGCGCGCTCGGCGAGCCAGCGGCAGAGGCGACTGACCGAGGCGATCGCGTTGCCGTCGTTTCCCATCGTCGGGGGCGTCGGCACCCGGAGCGCGCGCTTCCGGGTCAGGTAGTAGACGGCCTCCTCCTCCACCGGGCCGTAGAACGGCATGTCGGCGACCCGCAGCCCCGGGAAGAGGAGCTTGAGGGCGCGCGGGTTGACCACCGCACCCGAGAGGCCGTGGGAGCCCGGCGACTTGCCCTTCTCGACGACGCAGATCGGCACCTCGCCGAGGCGTTCCGCGAGCTCGGGCCGGTCCTGGAGCAGCTGGCCGGCCCGGATCGCGGCCGCGAGCCCGGCCGGGCCCGCCCCGACGACGAGCAGGCCGACGTCGATCCGCTCGTCGGCGGGGTCGCTCGGCGCTGTGACGAACTCGCCCGCCTCGACCGGAGCCGGGAAGTCCGCCGGCCTCGTGGTCACGACCCTCTCCGGGCGCGGACGAGCTCGGTCAGCTTCGGGACGATCTGGTGCAGGTCGCCGACCACCCCGAGGTCGCAGTAGTCGAAGATCGGCGCGTTGCGGTCCTTGTTGATCGCGACGATCGTCCCGGAGCCCTGCATGCCCACCTTGTGCTGGATCGCCCCGGAGATGCCGCAGGCGACGTACAGCCGCGGCGTCACGGTCTTCCCGGTCTGGCCGACCTGCGTCGAGTACGGGTACCAGCCGGCGTCGACGACGGCCCTCGTCGCACCGACCGCGCCGCCGAGCACGCTCGCGAGCTCCTCGACGACCGCGAAGGCCTCGGGTCCGCCGAGGCCGCGACCGCCCGCCACGATCACGTCGGCTTCCTCGATCGAGGGCCCCTCGCTCTGCGCGTGCTCGCGCTCGAGCATCGTCGCCGCCTGCGACCAGCCGGAGACCTCGACCGCGACTCCGACGATCGCCGCCTCGCCAGCGGCGGGGACCGGCTCGAACGAGCCCGAGCGGACGAGGGCCAGCCGGGGCTCGCCGCGCCAGCCGACATCCACGTAGACGGAGTCCTGGAGCGCGGGGCGCCGGCCGACGAGCCGCCCGTCCGTGACCGAGAGATCGGTGAGGTCCCAGTTGAGCCCGGCCTCGAGGCGAGCCGCGAGCCCGGCCGCGACGTCCGACGCGAGCACCGACGCCCCGAAGAGGACGGTGTCGAAGCCCTCGTCCCTGATCACGCGCTCGAGCACGTCGACCCGGGTCTGCGGCAGCGGCTCGGCGAGCTCGGGCGCGTCGGCGAGGTAGACCGTGCCCGCCCCGTAGGCGCCGGCCGCCTCGGCGACGGCGCGCACGTTCGAACCGCAGACGACGGCCGACGTCTCCTCTGCGAGCGACGCGGCCTTCGAGAGCACACCGAGAGCCGCCTTGACCGGGCCCTGGTCGTCGTGCTCGATGAACACCAGCGCGCGCATCGGCTAGACGAGCTTCTTCTCCACGAGGTACTCGAGGATCTTCTCCGCCCCGCTACCGTCGTCCTCGATCACGAGGCTGTCGCCGCGCGGCGGCGGCGGGTTCAGCGCGTAGACCTCGGTTCGCGAGCCCGCGGCACCGACCAGGTCGGCCGGGAGGCCGAGGTCGGCGACGGAGAGCGTCTCCTGGGGCTTCTTCTTCGCTCCCATGATGCCCTTCAGCGAGGGATACCGCGGCTCGTTGATCGCGTCGGACACCGCGATCACGCAAGGCAGCGGCGCCTCGATCACGTCGTAGCCGTGCTCGGGGTTCAGCGTCGAGTGATCGATCACGTCGTAGCCGTGCTCCGCCTGCCGCTTCGCCTTCGCCCTTCCTCCCGCCACCTCGAGGCTCGCGACCTGAGAGACCAGCGGCAGCCGCAGCCGCTCGGCGACCGCCGCCCAGAGCACCGCGCCGTCGGAGTCGGCTCCCTGCTGGCCGAAGAGGACGAGGTCTGCCCCTTCGCGCTCGAGCGCCTTTCCGAGCACACGGCTCGTCGCGACGAGGTCCGATCCTGCCGCCGCCTCGTCCGTCACGAGCACGGCCCGGTCGGCTCCCATGGCGAGCGCCTTGCGGAGCGACGCCGCGGCCCGTTCCGGCGCCATCGAGAGGACGACGACCTCGCCGCCGGCCGCCTCCACGAGCCGCAGCGCCTCCTCGACGGCGGACAGGTCCCAGGGGTTGAGGGTTCCCTCCCCGGAGCGGTCGAGCCGGAGCGACTGCGGGTCGATCCGTCGCGGTGCGGCCGGGTCGGGTACCTCCTTGACGCAGACGACGATCTTCATCGCGCCGCACTCTAACCCGGGGGGACGGAGGGCGCCCTCTGAACCGCCCGGCGGCCAGGTCTGCTAACCTCGGGCGCTTCGTGCGCGTACCGGAGCACATCCGTCGCCACCGGACGACCGCTCGAGTGGCTCTCCTCGCCGCCCTGCTCGGGATCCTCTCCGGGATCGCGCCCGCGGGCTCCGGGGCGGCTGCAGTGCCGAAGACGATCATCTTCCCGGTCGTCGGCAAGGTCTCGTACGAAAACGACTTCGGCGACCCCCGCGGCCAGGGGCGTCACGAGGGGAACGACCTGATGGCCGAGTGGCGCGCGCCCGCGGTCGCGGTCGAGCCGGGCACGGTGCGGATCTGGACCCGCTCTGCGAGCGCAGGCTGCATGCTCTACCTCTACGGCAAGAGCGGCACGACGTACCTGTACATCCACCTCAACAACGACCTCGGCCCGGACAACGACAACAAGGGCAAGTGCAAGCCGGGAACCGCCTACGCACCGGGCCTCCGCGACGGGCAGAAGGTGCGCGCCGGCCAGCTCGTCGGCTACGTCGGCGACTCGGGTGACGCGAACGGCGTCGGTCACCACCTCCACTTCGAGCTGCATCCGAACGACGGGCGAGCCGTGTCGCCGTACAGGTGGCTGCGGCGCGCCGAGCGGCTCCTGTTCTCGCTCGCCGAGCCGGAGCTCGCCCGGGCGGCCGCAGCCGCGCCGACGCTCGCCCTGACCGGCAAGGTGCGATCCGTCGAGCTCGGGGCCGAGGGGGAGCCTGGCCTGCTGACGATGGCGGTCACGAAGGTCGTGCTCTCGACCGGAGGAACCTGGGCTGTCGAGCGGCAGGTCACGCTCACCGTCCCCGCGGAGGCG
>JBBILK010000396.1:0-3337 GCA_037444965.1 Actinomycetota bacterium
GCGGCGGGCTTCCTGAGCAGGCGACGCCCGGCGCTCGGCGCGGGCTCGGGGGGCGCGGCCTTCACCACGGGCGCGGCGACGAGGCCCTTCAGCTTCGCGTACTCGGGCTCGCGCTCCTTGAGGATCGTGAGCAGCGGCGACGCGATGAAGACGGTCGAGTAGGCGCCGGAGAGGATGCCGACGAGGAGCGCGAAGGCGAAGTCCTTCAGCGTGTCGCCACCGAACAGGAACAGGCTCGTGACCGGCAGCAGCGTGATGAAGGTCGTCGCCAGCGAGCGCCGCAGCGTCTCCCAGATCGACTGGTTCGCGATCTGCGCGAACGGCTGTCCACGCATGAGCGGGATGTTCTCCCGGATGCGGTCGAAGATGATGATCGTGTCGTAGATCGAGTACCCGAGCACGGTGAGCACAGCGGCCACCGTCGACTCGGTCATCTCCCGCTGCGTCAGGGAGTAGATCCCGAGCGTGATGAAGATGTCGTGCACGAGCGCGACCATCACCGGCGCGGCGAACTTCCACTGGAAGCGGAAGCTGACGTAGACGAAGATCAGCGCCAGCGAGACGCAGATCGCGAGGATCGCGCCGCGCAGGATCTGCGAGCTGAAGCTCGCCGAGACGGTGTCGACCCTGATCGAGGTGGCGGCGAACTCCTCCCTCAGCGTGCTCTGGACCGCCGCCCCCTCCTCTACCGAGAGGGCTTCCGAGCGCATCTGGAAGTCGGTGTAGCGATCGCCGCTGGCCTCCCCGCGCCCCTGGATCACCGGTACGCCCGGCACGACCGGACCGATGATCGCCCGCACGCGCTCGACGCTGACGGGCTCGGAGGTGGTGAACGAGGTCTGGCTGCCGCCCCTGAAGTCGATGCCGAGGTTGAGCCCCTGCGCGGCGAGCGAGCCGACCCCGATCGCGACGATCACGCCGGAGATCGCGAACCAGAGGCGCCGCTTGCCCATGAAGTCGATCTGCTGCCAGCGCGGGATCGCTTTCGCGGAGGCGCCCATGAACGCCGGGTTGTCGAACCAGCGGAAGCCGGAGAGGGTGCCGAGCAGCGCCCGCGTGGCGACGACCGCGGTCAGCATCGAGATCACCGTGCCGATCAGGAGCATGAGCGCGAACCCCTTCGGGTCGCCCGAGGCGACCGCGAAGAGCACGAACGCGGTGATCATGGTCACGACGTTCGCGTCGACGATCGTCGAGAACCCGCGCGAGTAGCCGGTCGCGATCGCGGAGCGCACGGACCTGCCGGCGCGCACCTCTTCCTTGATGCGCTCGAAGATGACGACGTTCGCGTCGGCCGCGACGCCGATCGTGAGGATGAGCCCCGCGAAGCCGGCGAGGCTGAGCGTCACGTCGAAGAGGAGGATCGCCCCGTACAGGAGGACGCCGTAGATCGCGAGCCCGATGATCGCGACCACGCCGAGGAAGCGGTAGAAGGCGAGCAGGAAGACGGCGACGGCCGCGATGCCGCCGATGGCGGCGATCAGCGCCTCGCGCAGCGAATCCTCGCCGAGCGTCGCCGAGACCGAGGTGCGCGCGACCTGCTCGAAGCGGACCGGCAGAGCGCCGGTCTGGAGGACGAGGGCGAGGTCCTCGGCCTCCGCCTGCGAGCCGATGCCGCTGATCTGGGCGCCGCCGGAGCCGGAGATGCCGTCGGGGTACTGCTCGAAGTCGATCGACGGCCACGAGCGGATCTCGCCGTCGAGGACGATCGCGAAGTGCTGCAGGATCGGCGTGTCCGAGCCGAGCTGCCCCGTCTTCAACCGGCCGCGCGTGGCGAGCTCGCGCGTGATCGCGTGGAACTTGTCAGCGCCCGCGTCGGTGAACCGCATGAGCACGATCGGCTCGCCGGTCTGCGGGTCGAAATCCTGGCGCGTGCCGCCGAGATCGAGGTCGTTGCCGGTCATCTCGGGGACCGGGTCCTCGGCATCGGTCGGCTGGTATCTGAACAGGTAGTAGTACGTCCTCGCGGGAATCCCGTTGATGCCGGGGCAGACCTGCGAGGCGGGGCCGCAGCTGAGCGCGATCCGGTTCCCCGGGGTGACCCGGATCTCGGCGTCCTCGGGGACCTCGCCGCCGAAGTCGTCGAGCAGCTCCGCCTTCGTCTGCGCCGGCCCCGCGAGCAGGGACTTGTCCTCCGTGCGGTAGAGGTAGAAGGCGCTCGGCTCGCCGTCCTTCGAGCCCGCTTCTTCGCTCTCGAGGAGCGGGTAGAGGCGCTCGCTCGGGATCGGGAACCCTTCGGCGGAGACAGAGGGCGAGACGAGATCGCCCTCGAGGTCGTAGAACTGGAGCTGGGCGGTCTTGCCGATGATCGCCGCCGCCCGCTGCGGATCCTGCACGCCCGCGAGCTGGATCACGATCTGGTCGGAGCCCTGCTTGCGGATCTCGGGCTCCGAGACGCCGAGCTTGTCCACGCGCTCCCGCATCGTCTCGACCGAGCGGTCGAGATCGGACTCGGTGAGCTCGCGGCCGGGCGGGGGCTTCGCCTCGAGGACGACCTCGAGCCCTCCCTGGAGGTCGAGCCCGAGGTTCGGTTCGGCGCCCTTGCTGAAGGCGAGAGCGACGACGCCGCCCATCAGGGCGACGATCGCGACGAGGATCAGCGCATACCGGCGCACCGTCGGAGCCTACCCGCGCGGTCTACCTCGCGCGCTCCTCGAGCTCGGCCGCCTCCTCGGGCTCCTCGCCCTCGGCCTCGGCGTCCTCCTCCTCGGCCGGCTCTTCCTCTTCCTCCTCCCCGGCCTCCGACTCCGACTCGGGCGGGACGATGTTCGCGATCGCGCGCCGGGTGACCTCGATGTGGACGTCCTCGGCGATCTCGAGCACGACCTTCTCGTCGTGCACCTCGACGACGTCGCCGTAGACGCCGCCGATCGTGATCACCTCGTCGCCGGGCTGGATCCGATCGAGCATCTCCTGCGTCCGGCGCCGCTGCTGCTGCTGCGGCCGGATCAGCAGGAAGTACATGAAGACGAGCATGACCACGAGAACGATGATGAAGGCCACGGGATCCCTCCTAGCCGGGCGAGGCGTCGACGTTGGCGAGTCGTGCGAGCGTGTCCGCCTTGAACGGTCCGAGCTCGCCGCGCTCGATCGCGGCCCGCGCGTCGGCGGTCAAATCGAGAAGAAAGCGCACGTTGTGACCGGACAAAAGTATCAGGCCGAGCAGCTCTCGCTGGTTGACGAGGTGGCGGAGGTAGGCCCTCGAGAAGCGGGAGCAGGCCGGGCAGCCGCAGTCCGGGTCGAGCGGGCCGCCGTCCCTGGCGAAGCGGGCGTTGCGGAGGTTCAGGCGTCCTTCGCGGGTGAGCGCGGAGCCGGTACGCCCCATCCGGGTCGGCAA
>JBBILK010000397.1:0-1104 GCA_037444965.1 Actinomycetota bacterium
GCCTCGATCTGCGCCGCGCTTTGGGCGCCCTGCCGTTCACCAACCCGCTCCCGACCGGCGCCGCCGCAGCGTTCGTCGCGGGCGACGTCGGCGCCGTGGGCTGCGTGCGGGCACGGCACGGGTCTGGCAGGGTCCGCGCCTTCGTCAAGATCCAGGACGGCTGCAGCTTCGCCTGCAGCTTCTGCGTGATTCCGCTCGTCCGGGGCGCCTCGCGGAGCAGGCCGGCGGAGGCGGTTCTCGCCGAGATCCACCGGCGGGTCGCCGAGGGACACCGGGAGGTCGTGCTGACGGGAATCAACCTCGGCTGCTACCGGGACCGCCGGGCGGGGCTCGACCTCGCGGCGCTCGTCCGAGCGGCGGGCGGCACGCCCGGGCTCGCGCGCCTTCGCGTCTCCTCCGTCGAGGTCAACCACGTGACCCGCGAGCTGATCGGCGCGCTGCGCGAGACTCCGACCGCGGCCGCCCACCTGCACGTGCCGCTCCAGTCGGGCGACGACGGCGTGCTCCGGGCGATGGGTCGACGGTACACGGCCGCCTCGTTCCTGCGCAGGCTCGAAGCGGCCGAGGGTTTCAACCTGACGACCGACGCGATCGTCGGCTTTCCGGGCGAGGACGAGCGGGCCTTCGAGCGGACGCTCGCCCTCGTCGAGCAGGCTCGGTTCACGAAGGTGCACGTCTTTCCGTACTCGCCCCGCCCGGGAACGGGAACGGCGAGCGATGATCCGGTCCCGGCCGAGGTCAAGCGCGACCGGAGCGCGAGGCTGCGCGAGCTCTCCCGGCGGGCCTGCCTCCGTGCCTGGTCGGAGAAGGTCGACCGGGAGGACGTCGTTCTCGTCGACCGTCCGGGCCGCGGCTACGGCGACGACTACTCGCCCTGGCTCGTTCCCGGCGCCGTCGGCGTCGGGGAGCTGGTACGGGTGCGCGGAGGCTCCGTCACCGAGGAGGGGATCCTCGCTGCCTGAGCCCGACGACCCGTGCGTCTTCTGCCGGATCGTGCAGGGCCAGCTCCCGGCGACCGTCGTCCACCGAGCCGAGGGACTGCTCGCGATCCGGGACATCGCCCCCAAGGCGCCGGTCCATATCCTCGTCATGCCGGAGCGGCAC
>JBBILK010000397.1:1136-3337 GCA_037444965.1 Actinomycetota bacterium
CCACATCCTCGTCATGCCGGAGCGCCACGTCGCCACGTTTCGAGAGGTCGGTCGCCTCGGCGCCGAGGAGGCGAAGCGCATGCTCGAGTTCGTCGCTGAGTCGGCACGCCTCGCCGGCCTGGAGGACTACCGTGTGATCGTCAACGTCGGGCCCGAGGCCGGGCAGACCGTGTATCACCTGCACTGGCACGTGCTCGGAGGGCGTAGGCTTCCGTTTCCATGATCGAACGCATCGAGACAGCGCTGAAGGAGGCCATGCGGGCGCGGGACGCGGTGCGCGTCGCCACGCTGCGGCTGACGCTCGCGGCTCTGCGCGCCGCCGAGAAGGAGCTCCAGCGCCCGCTCAAGGAGGACGAGGAGCTCCAGGTCCTCCAGCGCGAACGCAAGCGCCGGGCCGAGTCGGTGAAGGCGTTCCGCGACGCCGATCGCGAGGAACAGGCGCTTCGCGAGGAGGCGGAGCTCCACGTGCTCGAGGAGCTGCTGCCCGCGCCGCTCTCGGAGGACGAGCTCGAGCGGATCGTGGACGACGCGATCGCCGAGACGGGCGCGACGTCGCTCCGGGATCTCGGTCGCGTGATGGCGGACGTGATGCCGCAGGTCGCCGGGCGGGCGGACGGCTCGGTCGTCAGCCAGCTCGTCCGCGAGAAGCTCGCCTAGCCTCTGCGGGAACGCCGGGTCGCGCGCCTACAATTCCTATCGTTGCAGGAAGTTCTTTCGGTACCGAACGAGGTCGCGGCGGAGCTCGCCTCGATCAGCGACGGCATCCTCGACGCCCTGCGAGACCGGTTCGGCTGCTCGATCCTGCTCCGCGGCAACCGGCTGACGCTCGAGGGGAGCGACGAGGCCGTGGGCGGCGCGCTGACCGTGATCGGCGAGCTCGTCGACCTGGTCGAGGGCGGTCACGCGATCGGCCCCGGCACCGTCGACGCCGTCGTGGGGGCGCTCGAGGAGGCCGCGGACGTCCGTGACGTGTTCGAGGACGTCGTCTGGCGCCACCGCGGCAAGAAGATCACCCCCAAGACGGTGAACCAGAAGCGCTACGTCGACGCGATCCGGCGCTGCACGATCACGTTCGGCATCGGGCCCGCGGGAACGGGCAAGACGTACCTGGCGATGGCGCTCGCGGTCGCCGCGCTCGCCGACCGCGAGGTCGGGCGCATCATCCTGACGCGGCCTGCGGTCGAGGCCGGCGAGCGGCTCGGCTTCCTCCCCGGTGACATCCTCGCCAAGGTCGACCCGTACCTGCGGCCGCTCTTCGACGCCCTCTACGACATGCTCGACGCCGACCGGCTCTCCGCCTACATGGAGAAGGGGATGATCGAGGTGGCGCCGCTCGCGTTCATGCGCGGACGGACGCTGAACGACTCGTTCATCATCCTCGACGAGGCGCAGAACACGAGCCCCGAGCAGATGCAGATGTTCCTGACCCGCCTCGGGTTCGGCTCGAGAGTCGTCGTGACGGGGGACGTGACGCAGATCGACCTGCCGCGCGAGCAGGCGTCGGGGCTCATCCACGTCCGGGAGATCCTCGGCGACATCGAAGGCATCGCCTTCATCGAGTTCGGAAACCAGGATGTCGTCCGCCACAAGCTGGTGCAGCGAATCGTCCAGGCGTACAAGCGTCACGCCGAGGAGACTGGCACCCAGCGCCGCCGGTAGCGTCGCGTGATCGAGATCCAGCTCGAGAACCGAAGCGGCGCGCCGGTGGACGAGAGAGCCGTCGCCGCGCTCGCGCGCGGCGTGCTGGAGGCCGAAGGGATCGGCTCCGGCGATCTCGGCGTCGCCTTCGTGGGCCCGGGCGAGATCGCGGCGCTCAAGCGGAAGCATCTCGGCGTCGAAGAAGCGACCGACGTGCTTTCGTTCCCGGTCGACCGCAAGGACGAGCTTCCGGCAGGCGTCCCGAGACAGCTGGGCGACGTCGTGCTCTGCCCGCAGGTCGTCGGCGAGGAGTGGCGGGAGCCGCTCGTCCACGGGCTGCTCCACCTGCTCGGCTACGAGCACGGGCAGGAGATGGAGCGGCGCGAGATGGAGCTCCTGCGGTGAGCGTGACGAAGCCGAGGCCCCGGCGCCCGGTCGCGCCGCCAGAGCGCTCCCTCCCGCAGGGCCCGGCGCGGCCGCGCGTCAGGCAGGCCAGCCCGTCGCTCCTGCAGAGCTTCAACTACGCGTTCGAAGGCGTCATCCACGTCCTCCGCACGCAGCGC
>JBBILK010000398.1:0-3336 GCA_037444965.1 Actinomycetota bacterium
CCCGCCCTGCCGCCGGCCGCTCCCGCGTGCCCCTCGCCCGCGAGGCGGATCCGCTGGCCGTCGTGGATCCCGGCCGGGATCGTCACCTCGAGCGATCGCTGCTCGCTCGTCCGGCCGGCGCCGCCGCAGTCGTCGCACAGCTGCGTCACGATCTTGCCGCCGCCGTGGCAGCGAGGGCAGACCTGGGCGCGCACGAACTGACCGAAGATCGTGCTCGAGACCTGCTGGAGCCGGCCGGCCCCGCCGCACTGCGAGCAGGTCTCGGGCACGGACCCGGGCCTGGCGCCGCTGCCCCCGCACGTCGCGCAGCCGACCGAGACCGAGAGCGGCACCGTTCGCGTGGCTCCGCGCGCGGCCTCGACCAGCTCGAGCTCGACCTGGGCGACGACGTCGCCGCCGCGCCTGCCCCTGCGCGAGGCCCCGGCGACGCCGCCGAAGACCTCCTCGCCGAAGAACGCCGAGAGCAGGTCGCTGAGGCTCCCGAAGTCGAAGTCCGAGGGCCGGAAGCCGCCCGTGCGCAGGCCCTCGTGCCCGTAGCGGTCGTAGAGCTCGCGGGTCTCCGGCTTCGACAGCACCTCGTAGGCCTCCGCGAGCTCGCGGAAGCGCTCCTCCGCGTTCGGGTCGTCCGAGACGTCGGGATGGAGCTCGCGCGCGAGCGACCGGAACGCCTTCTTGATCGCCCGCTCGTCGGCTCCCCGCGGAACGCCGAGAACGTCGTAGTAGTCGCGTTTCGCGGCACCCATGCGGCGATCAGCGGGAGGAGGTCGCCCGATCCGCCATCGCCTACTCCTCGTAGAGCTCCTCGACGAACTTCGAGAGCACCCCCGCCGCGGCACGAACGGCGTCGATCGCCTTGACGTAGTCCATCCGGGTCGGGCCGAGCAGGCTGACCGTGCCCAGGTTCCGGTGCGAGAGCCCGTAGGGCGCCCCGACGAGCGAGAGCTTCGCGAAGGCCGGGTCCTCGAGCTCGGAGCCGACCCTCACGAACGGGCGTTTCGAGTCGAGCGACGCCCTCATCAGGTCGAGCAGGGCCGCCCTGCGCTCGAGCGTCTCGAGCAAGCCCCGGAAGGCGGCCCAGTCGTCGGCGTGGAACTCGTCCATGAGCCCCGCCGCCCCTCCCACGAAGACCCCCTGCTCCCCGCGCTCCACGAGCTCGGTGAAGGCGGGCTTGAGCCTGGCGAGGAACTGGCGCTCGCGAGCGGAGAGGCCGGGGTCCTCGAACCGGTTCCGGAGCAGCCGCGCGCCGAGCTGCAGCCCGGCCACCTGCTCGTTCAGGTACTCGGCCGCCCATTCGGCGAGCCGGGCGTCGACGGGCTCGTCGAACACGAGGACCCGCTTCGTCACGTCACCGGTCGAGGTGATGATCACGACCACGACGACCCGGGGCTGGAGCAGCAGGACCTCGACGTGCCGAACGACCGTCGACTCGAGCGGCGGCGCCGTCACCAGGGCGAGCAGGTGCGTGACGTGGGCGAGCGCCTCGGTCGTCGTCTGGAGCGCCGAGTCGATCTCGTTCTTCACCGAGGAGAGGTCGAGCGGGAGCTCGGACGGCCGCGGCGCCAGGCTGTCGAGGAGCCGGTCGACGTAGAAGCGGTAGCCGAGATCGGTGGGGACGCGACCCGCCGACGTGTGCGGGTGGGTGAGGAAACCGAGCTCCTCGAGCTCCGCCAGCTCGTAGCGGACGGTCGACGCCGAGACCTGCATGCCGCGCCGGGCGGTCAGCGCCTTCGAGCCGACCGGCTGGCCTTCCGCGACGAAATCCTCGACGACGTACTCGAGGATCGCGCGCTGCCGCTCCGTGAGCTCGTAACGATCGGGGTTCACACGTCGATACTAGCCGATGCGCTCCGCCCTCACGAGGCTACCACTGCGCTATTTGCAGGGATTTCTGTGAGAAGCGCCACCGTCTCGCCGCCGCCCACGAGGCGCCCCTGCCGGGTCAAGGCGAGCGTCTCGCCGTCCGTCCGGGCCAGGCCGAGCCGGACGAGACGGTCGAGCGCGGCCGGTTCGAAGGCCCCCGCCACGGGCCCGAGGGCGAGGGGCTCGTCGAGGCGAAGCCCGAGCATGAGGCGCTCCCGCCGTCGCACGACGTCGTCGAGCGGCTCGAGCTCGCGGGGCGGCTCTCGTCCGTCCGCGAGGGCCGCGAGGTAGCGGCCGAGGCCCGGGCGGTTGCGCCAGCGCAGGCCGTCGACCGTCGAGACGGCCCCGATCCCGAGCCCCAGGTAGTCGTGGCCGCGCCAGTAGCCGAGGTTGTGGCGCGCCTCGCGCCCGGCCCGGCAGAAGTTCGCCGTCTCGTACCAGCGGTAGCCTGCGTGGACGAGCGTGTCGACGACGAGCTCGAAGTAGCCCTCCATCGCCTCCGACTGCCGTTCGAGCTCGTCGCCGTGGGCATGCACGAACCGCGTCCCCGGCTTGGCCTCGAGCTCGTAGCAGGAGAGGTGCTCCGGCTCGAGCGCGAGCGCCGCGTCGAGGTCGCGCGCGAGGTCGGAGCGGCTCTGACCTGGAACGCCGTAGACGAGGTCGAGGCTCACGTTGTCGAAGCCCGCGCGGCGGAGCCTGGAGAACGCGCGCCTGACGTCGTCCGCCCGGGCCCGGCGCTCGAGCACGTCGAGGAGCCTCGGCTCGAAGCTCTGCGCCCCGAGCGAGACGCGCGTGACGCCGGACGAGCGAAGCAACGCGGCGAGCTCGGAGCTCACGCTCTCCGGGTTCGCCTCGACGGTGATCTCCACCGCCGGCGGCAGCGAGGCGAGCAGGCGCGCGAGCGCCCCCGGCTCGGTGAAGGTCGGCGTGCCGCCGCCGAGGTAGACGGTCTCGAGCGCGCCGGCGAGCCGGCCGCGCTCGCGGTCGAGCTCGGCGAGGAGCGCGTCGACGTACCGCGAGTGCTCCGCGACCCTGCCGACGACGGTGACGAAGTCGCAGTAGCCGCAACGCCGGGCGCAGAACGGCAGGTGGAGGTACAGGTGCCGGACGGCTCCCATCGTTCCTCAGGCCCGTTTCTCCCCGTCCAGGTTGAGCACGGCGAGGAACGCTTCCTGCGGCACCTCGACGGCGCCGAGCTGGCGCATGCGCTTCTTCCCCTCCTTCTGCTTCTCGAGCAGCTTGCGCTTGCGGGTGATGTCGCCCCCGTAGCATTTCGCGAGCACGTCCTTGCGCTTGGCCTTGATCGTCTCCCGGGCGATCACGCGCGAGCCCACCGCCGCCTGCACCGGCACGTCGAACAGCTGGCGCGGGATCTCGGCCCTGAGGCGGTCGACGAGCGCCTTCCCCCGGGCATAGGCCCGGTCGCGGTGGACGATCAGGCTGAGCGCGTCGACCGGGTCGCCGGCGAGCAGGATG
>JBBILK010000399.1:0-3335 GCA_037444965.1 Actinomycetota bacterium
CTGCGAGAGCTACACGGACGTCGAGGGCGTCTTCACCGCGGATCCGCGGATCGTCCCGGACGCGCGGAAGCTGGCCGAGGTGTCCTACGAGGAGATGCTGGAGCTCGCGGCCTCGGGCGCAAAGGTGTTGATGAGCCGCTCGGTCGAGTTCGCCCGCAACCACGGGGTGGTCGTCCACGTCCGCTCGACGTTCACGGGGAGCGAAGGGACGTGGATGAGGAAGGAGGACGACTTGCTGGAGAAAGCGATCATCTCGGGCGTCGCGCACGACACCTCCGAGGCGAAGGTGACGATCTCGGGCGTGCCCGACCGGCCCGGGGTCGCCGCGCGCGTCTTCCGCCCGCTCGCCGACGCCGGCGTGAACATCGACATGATCGTCCAGAACGTCTCGGTCGCCGGGCGCTCGGACATCTCCTTCACCGTCCCGAAGGCAGACCTCGCCCGCGCCGAGCCGATCCTCGAGGCCGTGGCCGCAGCGGTCGAGGCGTCGGCCGTGGCGACGGACGAGGACGTCGCGAAGATCTCGCTCGTCGGCGCCGGGATGAAGAGCCACCCTGGCATCGCGGCGGACATGTTCGACGCGCTCGCCGACGCGGGCATCAACATCGAGATCATCTCGACCTCCCCGATCCGGATCTCCTGCATCGTGCGCGGCTCGGAGGCGGAGCGGGCGGTCCGGGTCGTGCACGACAAGTTCCGTCTCTCGGCGCCGTAGCTCGAGGCTAGACTACGGGCCCCGCACGAGCCGGTGGCGTGGCTACAGTCGGGTCGATGCAGACGCTCGCGCAGGCTACCCTCAGCGCAACCGAGCGGCGCGTGCTCGACCGCTTCGTCGAGCTGCTGCGGGCCGAGTTCGGACAGCGCCTCCGGTCGGCGTGGCTGTACGGATCCCGCGCGCGTGGGGAGCGGCCTCGCCCGGAGTCGGACGTCGACGTTCTCGTCGTCGTCGACCGCGAGCTCCCCGGCGACTTCTTCCGCGCCGTGGACCTCATGATCGAAGCCGCCGAGGCCGAGGGCGCGAACCCGGTCTTCTTCTCGGCGCAACTCTACGGCGCCGAGCGAGTCAGGCAGCGGCGCGAGTTACGGTCGTTCTTCATGCTCGAGGTCGACCGGGACAGGATCGTCCTCTTCGGCGAGCCGTGAGCCCACGCTCCGAAGAGTTCATGGCGATGGCTCGCGAGCGCGTCGAGCTCGCGCGGACGTCGCTCGCGGCGGGCTTCCCGTCGGGTGCAGCCAGCGCTGCTTACTACGCGATGCTCTAGGCTCTCGGCCGCACTTGTCCAAAGGAGTGGTCGATGAAGACGAGCCTCGGCATCTGGGCGCTCGGGCCGATGGTGACCCGCTTCGTCCCGGGCGGCTACCAGCCGCAATGGGGCGGGGAGACGACCGCCGAGCGCGTGCGGCGCGCCGTCGACGGCCTCGGTGAGCTGATCGACGACTACGAGTTCCACTTCCCGCAGGAGCTCTCGGAGGAGAACCTGGACGAGGTGCGCGAGGCGCTCGGCGGGCACGGGATCTACTGCATCGCGACCGGTCTGCACCTCGACCCGATGTTCGGGCGCGGCGGGCTCGTGTCTCCGGACCCGGAGGTGCGCGCCGAGGCGCAGCGCCGGACGGTCGCCGCAGCCGAGTTCGCGGGGAGGCTGGGCGCGAACTTCATCGTCTGGCCCGGAATCGAGGGCTACAACTACCCGTTCCAGGCGCCGTACCCCGACAGCTGGGCCTGGTTCCTCGAGGGGATCGGGCTGGCGGCCGCTGCCTGCAAGGAGCACGGCGTGTTCCTCTTCCTCGAGCACAAGAACTCGGAGCCCGCGATGAAGATCCTGATGCGCAACGTCGGGATGACGCTGCACGTGATCCACAAGCTGCGGGCCCAGGGCCTCGACAACGTCAAGGTCAACATGGACTGGCAGCACCTGCTCATGAACGGCGAGAGCCTCGCCGAGTACGCGGCGCTGCTCGCCGCCGAGGGTCTGCTCGGGCACCAGCACGCGAACTCCGGCTGGGGGGCGTTCGACGACGACAACATGGTCGGCGCGACCGCGTTCATGGAGACGCTCGAGCTCGCGGTCGAGCTGCGCCGGGCCGGCTACGGCGACAACGGCGAGCGGCTCGGCTTCGACCTCTACCCGTACACGGAGGACGCGGTCGCGGCCGTGCGGCGGAGCGTCCTCCAGTGGCGGTTCATCGACTCGGTCGCGGCCCGCATCGACGACGCGGCACTGCGCGAGGCACAGGCGGCGAAGGACGCGGTGCGCGCCTACGAGATCGTCTACGCGGCGCTCGGGGCGTGACCGAGCGCGCGGGCAAGCGCCTCGGCGCCGTGCTCGAGGATCGGCGTGCCGTGCGAGACGAGCACGAGCTCGACCGGGAGCTCGAGGAGCGGCCGCAGCGCTTCGCGGAGGCTCTCGAGGCTCTCGCCCTCGGGCAGCCAGTCGGCCGGGCAGAGGCGCAATCCGTCCTCGGCGAGGAGGGAGTCGCCGGGCACGACGGCGGCGTGCTCGGGGAGCCAGTAGACGGTCTCCTCGGCGGGCGCGACGTCGACGGCCTCGACACCGACGGGGAGGTCCCCCGTGTCGCCGCGGCGCCAGACCGTTCCGCCGTACCGCGCGGCGACCTCGTCCACGCTCCGCTCGTGCCAGCGGACGGTCAGGAGCACGGCGACCGGCCGGCCGAGGCGCTCGACGTCGCCGTCGAGCGCGCGCCAGAAGCGCTCGCTCTGGGCTTGGTCGGACGGGACGAGCGGGTCGATCAGGACGACCGCCTCCGGCGCCTCGTAGTAGATGCAGCCGACGTCCCTCGGCCAGTCCGCCTCGGGCTTCCAGGCGGGGTGGGGCGCGGTCCAGCGCCACAGGCCCTCGCGGATCTTCTCCACCTCCATGGACGGGAACCCTACTAGCCCGACCCTCATCGGTCTCGACGTCGGCACGACCGGCGTCAAGGCGCTGGCGATCTCGCCCGCCGGAGAGGTCGTCGCCAAGGCCGAGGAGGAGTACCCGCTCTCGACGCCGCGGCCGGGCTGGTCCGAGCAGGACGCCGAGGACTGGTGGTTCGCGACGGAGGTCGCCCTCGAGGCGCTGGGAGTCGAGGACGTTGCCGGGATCGGCCTCTCCGGCCAGATGCACGGCCTCGTCGTCCTCAACCGTGGCCAGCACGTGCTCCGCCCGGCGATCCTGTGGAACGACCAGCGCACGGGCGCCGAGTGTGCCGAGATCGAGGAGCGCGTCGGGCTCGAGCGCCTGATCGCGCTGACCGGAAACCGGGCGCTCGCAGGGTTCACGGCGCCGAAGCTTCTCTGGCTGCGGAAGCACGAGCCCGAGGTGTACGCCGACATC
>JBBILK010000400.1:0-3330 GCA_037444965.1 Actinomycetota bacterium
CGAAGGAGCGCGACGTCGCGCTCCCGGGCGACGGCGGCCAAGCCGGGCGGCGGGTCCGAGGCGTGCACCGACGTCACCGCCGGGAAGATGCCGGTTCCCTCGGTCACTCCGGCGAGCGCGTAGATGATCATCTCGCTCCAGCCGGCCTCGTCGGCGCCGCGGAACTGGGACAGGTCGATCTGGGCGAGCAGGACGTCGTACTGCCCCGAGTCCGCGAGCAGCTCGAGCGAGCGTGGATAGACGATGCTCTCGTCCGCCACGGCCCAGGCGTCGAGCGGGTTCTCCGGCGAGACGTAGTTCGGGAACTCGGCTGTGAGCTGCCTCGCGAGCCCGGGCTCCAGCGGCTCGAACGGGATCCCCGCTTGCTCGCCGTGGTCGGCGAGGAGCGCGCACTCGCCGCCCGACTCGGAGACCGCGGCGATTCGCGTGCCTCTCGGCCAGCGGCGGCGGCCGAGCACTTCGAGCGTCTCGAGGAGACCGTGGAAGTCGTCGACCTCGATCGCCCCGTACCGGGCGAGCAGCGCGGAGAACGCGCGCGCCGAGCCGACGAGGGCGCCGGTGTGGGCGAGCGTCGCCCGCGCCGCCGCTTCCGAGCGGCCGACCTTCAGGCACACGACCGGCTTGCCGGCTTCCGCGCACCGCTCGAGCGCGGCCGCGAAGGCGGCGGGTCGCCTGACGGTCTCGAGGAAGAGCCCGACGGCCCGGGTGCCCTCGTCCCCGGCCAGGAAGGCGAGGAGGTCGGCCGCGTCGCGCGTCATCTCGCCGCCCGACGAGATCACCGTGCGGAAGCCGACCCGCGGGCCGCAGGCGATGAACGCCTCCCCGATCGAGCCGGACTGGGCGACGACGGAGACGTGCCCGGGGACGAAGGTCTCGGGCACGGTCCCGATCCACGTCGAGGCTCCGTCGGGCCTCGCGACACCCATGCAGTTCGGGCCGACCGCCGCCGCGCCCGCCTCGTCGAGCATGGCGGCGACCCGGCGGGCGATCGGCGGGCCGTCGACGCCCGCCTCGGCGCCGACGCCCGGCACGACGAACGAGCGGATCCCCGCGGCGAGCGCCTCCTCGACCGCCCGCTCGACCCGCGCGTGGCTCACGAGGAGCAGGGCGAGCTCGGGGATCTCCGCGAGCTCTCCGATGCTCGGGTAGCAGGGGAGCCAGAGCACCTCGGTGCGGTTCGAGTTGACGAGCGAGACGGGGACCCCGCCGCGCAATGCTCCCTCGATCGGCCGCGGGTTCCGCTCGGACGCTCCCACGATCACGATCGAGCGGGGGAAGAGGAGCGACTCGATGCCGCCGCGGAGGAGCGGGCGCTCAGCCACTCCTCGCCCCTTCGGGCTGCGCCTGCCACGCCGCCGCGCAGAGCCACGCGGCCGTCGCCGCGCAGATCCCGGTCAGCACCCCGTACGCGACCCGCTCGCTGCTCGCGTCCGCGATCGCTCCGGCCGCGACCGGAGCGACGAGGGTCGCGCTTCCCCAGCCGGTGTTGAGGAGCCCGAGGACGGCGCCGCGGCCGATTCCCGCCCGCACCGCGCCGAGCGTGCCGAGGGGGAAGCAGATCGTGTAGAGGAGGCCCGCGGCCGGCATGCGGCCGATCACGGTCGCTACGACCGCGGCCGTCGAGGCGCTCAGGAGGACGGGCACGAAGGCGACCGCGAGCAGCAGCGAGCCGGCGGCGCCGGTGCCGAGCCGGACGGGCCGGTCGCCGAGCCGGGCGACCGCCGTCGAGACGACGAGGTAGACGGCGGCCGCGGCCGAGAACGCCGCGCCGATCGCGCCGGGCGAGACGCCGTTCGCGTCGAGCTGGAGCGGTGCGAGCAGACCGACGGCGCCGTCGGCGAGCCCCGCGATCACCATCACGGCGAGGGCGCCGAGGACGAGCGGCTCGCCCCGGACCGCGACCAGCGTCTCGAGGAGCGGCTGGTGGCCGTGAGGCTCGAAGCGCCCGGGGCTCGAGAGGGCGAGGACTGCGGTCACGGCGAGGGCGGCGGCGGCGCCGACGAGAAACGGCGTTCCCGCGCTGACCCGCTCGGCGAGAAAGCCGGCGTAGACCGGGCCGATCATGCCGCCCACCCCGGCGACGACCATGATCGCTCCGAGCGCGGCCGAGCGGCGCCGGACGGGAACCGAGTCCGAGATCCAGGCCGCTCCCGCGGTCCAGAGGATCGTCGAGCCGATGCCGAAGACGAAGCGGGCGGCGAGCAGCTGAGGGTAGGAGTCGGCGAGTCCCTGCCCGAGCGCGGCGGCGGCGATCAGCACGCCCGAGGCGAGGCTCAGCCTGCGGGCGCCGAGCCGGTCGGCGAGCACGCCGACCGGGACCGAGGCGAGCACGGTGGCGACGGCGGAGGCCGCGAGCAGCGCGCCCGTCTCCGTCTTCGAGAGCCCGAACCGGTCGGCGAACGTGGGCGCGAGCGGGATCAGGCCGATCAGCAGGACCTCGTCGACGAGCACGAGCGCGTAGAAGGAGAGGACGAGCCGGCGCATGAGCGCCAGTAGTATCCCCTGACTTCGCTCGGGGCATGCACGAGAAACGAATCGAGATCCGCTGGCGAGATCTGGACGGGTTCCGGCACGTGAACAACGCCGTCTACCTGACCTACCTCGAGGAGGTGCGAGACGAGTGGATCGACCGCGTCGCCGGCGAGGGCCTCGAGCACTGGGTGCTCGCCCGGGTCGCGATCGACTTCAGGCGCGAGCTGACCCAGGCCGACGACCAGGTCGTCGTCAGCTGCCGCCTCGAGCGGATCGGGCGCTCGAGCGTGCACACGCGCGAGGAGATCCGGGCTCTCGACGGCGAGCTCGCAGCCGAGGCGGCGTCCGTCGTCGTCGCGAGGGACCTCGGGACGGGCCGCTCCCGTCCGCTGACCGAGGCCGAGCGCGCCGCGTTCGAGCGCGAGCTGGAGTCGAGCCGTGCCTGACGCGACACGGGCCGGCGGTCTCGGCTTCGCCGGAGGCCTGTTCGCCGACTCGCCGGAGGAAGCCGTGGCTGGCCTCGGCGGAGCACTCGAGGGAGTCGGGCTCTCGCTCGGCGACCTCGTCAAGCTGGGCGTCTTCTACGTGGCAGGCAGCGTCGACGGGGTGGCGCTGCCGGAGGCGCTCGCCGCCGCGCTCCCGGCGGGCTGCCGGCCCGCGGCGACGATGGTGCCGGTGGCGGCGCTCGCCGGCCCCGGGGCCCTGCTCGTCGAGGGCGTCGCCGCGGAGGGCGAGAAGCGAGCGCTCGCGGGCTCGGGGCCGTTCGCGGAGGCGGTCCGCTGCGGCGAGCTCCTGCTCACCTCTGCCGTGACCGTCGGCGAGGCGCCTGGCGAGATCGTCCGCCAGACGGAGCTCGTG
>JBBILK010000401.1:0-3325 GCA_037444965.1 Actinomycetota bacterium
CGGGCGCGCGCGCGCTGGAGCGGCTGGGCGAGGCCGCAGGCGGCGGCGAGAACGTCGTCCCGGCCTGCATCGAGGCCGTGAAGGCGTACGCGACGGTCGGCGAGATCGTCGGCGCCGTCCGGGCCGTCCACGGCTCGTGGCGGGCGGCGACCGCCTTCTAGCGAGGACGACACGACGAAGGGAGACCGCATGCAGGACGCCACGAGCCCCCTCACCGGGCGCCCGGCCGAGAGCCTCGGCTTCGAGGACATCCTCTACGAGAAGCGCGACTGGGTCGCGCGGGTGACGATCAACCGGCCCGAGGCCTACAACGCGTACACGACGCACACGCTCGCCGAGCTGCGCGACGCCTTCCGGGACGCGGCTCACGACGACGGCGTCGCCGTGCTCGTCCTGACCGGCGCGGGCGACAAGGCGTTCTGCACGGGCGGCGACGTCAAGGAGTACGCCGGCGAGTACACGAGGCGCCCGCGCGACTACTGGAAGTACATGGGCCTGTTCGCCGAGGCGCACGACGCGTTGCGCAACCTCGGCAAGCCGACGATCGCGCGCCTGAACGGGATCGTCGCCGGCGGCGGGAACGAGTGGAACATGGCCTGCGACCTCGCCGTCGCCGCCGACGACGTGACGATCCGCCAGGTCGGGACGCGCGTGGGCTCGGTCGCCTGCGGCGGCGCGACGCAGTGGCTGCCGATCCTCGTCGGCGACCGGCGAGCGCGAGAGATGCTGCTGCTCTGCGAGCCGATCACGGCGGCGCAGGCCCTCGACTGGGGGCTGGTCAACCGGGTCGTGCCCCGGGGCGAGCTCGACGCCGCCGTCGACGAGCTCTGCGAGAAGCTGATCGACAAGTTCCCGGAGTGCCTGCGCTACACGAGGCAGCAGGTCAACTTCTGGAAGGACCTCGCGTGGCACACGACGATCGGCCACGCCCGCGAGTGGCTCTCGCTCCACTTCGCGAACCTCGAGCCGTGGGAGGGGATGACGGCGTTCGTCGAGAAGCGCCAGCCGGACTACCGGGGCCTGCGCGAGCGGGCGCGGGACGGCGGCTCCTCGGAGCTCCTCTGGGGGCCGCCCGAGAAGACCTGCTCGTCCTGCGGCGCCAAGGGGCTCCCGGCCGGGATGGGCTTCTGCGGAGCCTGCGGTGCGGCGTTGTGACGAGGTTCCTCGACCCGGCGGAGGCCGCCGCCGAGCTCGTCCCGGCGGGCTCCTGCGTGGCCGTCGGCGGGATGCACACGACGTCGGCGCCGATGGCGCTCGTCCGCGAGCTCGTGCGCCAGGAGATCCGCATCGGCCGGCTCGTCACGAGCCCGTCGACGTCGATCCAGGCCGACCTCCTGATCGGCGCCGGGCTGGTCGACGAGCTCGTCGCTCCGTACGTCGGCTTCGAGGATCTCGGGCTCGCACCCTGCTTCCGACGGGCGGTGGAGCAGGGAACCGTGCGGCTGCTCGAGAGTGACGAGGGCGGGCTCACGCACGCGCTCTACGCCGGCTCGGCCGGCATCCCGTTCGTGCCGCTACCGCCGGGCATCGAGCACTCCGACATCCCGGCCAGCTGCCCGGAGCTCTACCAACAGGTGGACGACCCGTTCACCAAAGAGCGGCGCTGGGCGGTCCGTGCGCTCCGGCCCGACGTCGCGCTGATCGCGTGCGCGGAGGCCGACGGGGAGGGCAACGTCGCCTTCGGGCGACCGCCGTTCACCGACCGGGTGATGGCCCTCGCCGCCCGCCGGCTCGTCGTCCAGGTCGAGCGCCTCGTCTCCTCGGAGGCGATCGCCGAGCGCGAGCCCGGCACGACGCTTCCGGCCTTCCTCGTCTCGGCCGTCGTCGTCGCCCCGGGCGGCTGCCTGCCGACCGCGGCGGCGGGCTTCTACCCGCGCGACGAGGCAGCGTTGCGGGACTACCTCGAGGCGGCGCGCTCGTGAGCGCCTGGAGCCGCACCGAGCTGATGGCGGTCGTCATGGCGCGTGCGTTTCGCGACCGCGAGGTGGTCGTCATGGGCGCGGTGCCCGCGCTCCCGCTCGCCGCCTGCCGGCTCGCGAAGGCCCTGCACGCGCCGGGGCTCTCCTACCTCGTCGGCGGCAGCGGCACCGTCGACCCGAAACCGGCGGCGCTCCCGTCGCAGTCGTGCGACCCCGAGCTCACCGGTGGCCCCTGCACCCTGCCGCTCCACGAGGTCGTCCTGCTCGAGGGGCGCGGCGACGCCCTCGACGTCTTCTGCGCCGGCGGTCTCCAGATCGACGCGAACGGGAACTGCAACCTCGTCTGCGTCGGCGACCACGCCCGGCCGAAGCTGCGCGGGCCCGGCTCGGTCGGGCTGCCGTTCCTGTCCGCGGTGAAACGTGTCGTCATCTACACGATGGCGCACAACCCGCGGACCTTCGTCGAGCGCGTCGACTTCGTCAGCGGAGCCGGTGACCGGGCGGAGCTCGTCGTGACGCCGCTCGCGACGATGGACTTCGACGGGAGCCACCGGATGCGGCTCGCGTCGGTCCACCCGGGCGTCACCGCCCAGGAGGTCGTGGAGGCGACCGGCTTCGAGCTCGCGATGCCGCCGTCGGTGCCGGAGACGCCCGAGCCGAGCCGCGAGGAGCTCGAGACGCTACGCGCCCTCGATCCCGAAGGGCTGCTGAGGAGGTGAGGATGGAGCTCGAGGAGAGGACCGCGCTCGTCACCGGCGGTGCGAGCGGCATCGGCAGGGCGATCGTGCTCGCGCTCGCGGCGCAGGGCGCACGCGTCGCCGTCTGCGACATCAACGTCGCGGGCGCGGAGACGGTCGCCGCGGAGGCGGGCGGCCTCGCCGTCACGATGGACGTCACCGACACGGCGAGCGTCCGCGCCGGCGTCGAGCGGGCGCTCGCCGAGCTCGGCCGGATCGACATCCTGGTCAACGCTGCGGGCTGGGACCGGATCATGCCGTTCGTGAAGACGGACGAGGCGCACTGGGACCGGGTGATCCGCCTCAACTACCGCGGCGTCCTCGCCGTCACCCACGCCGTGCTGCCGCACATGATCGAGCGCAGCTCGGGGGCGGTCGTCAACGTCGCCTCCGAGGCGGGCCGCGCCGGCTCCTCGGGAGAGGCCGTCTACTCGGGCACGAAGGCCGCGGTGATCGCGTTCACGAAGGCGATCGCCCGGGAGGTCGCCCGGTACGGCATCCGCGTGAACTGCGTCCTGCCCGGGCTGACGGACACGCCGCTCCTGCAGGGGATGATCGCCGACGGCAACGAGAAGCTGATCGACGCGATCGTCAAGGCGACGCCGCTCCGCCGGCTCGCCCGGCCCGAAGAGGTCGCGGAAGCGGTCCTCTTCCTCGCCTCGAAGCGGG
>JBBILK010000402.1:0-3321 GCA_037444965.1 Actinomycetota bacterium
GCGCCCGGCGGCCCGGGCGGTCCTGCGGCTGCTGCGGCGCGCCGGGCACGAGCCGGCGCCCGAGGCGGTCGGGGCGGCCGCCCTCGAGGCAGGGTTGCTCGACGAGCCGGCCGGCGAGCTCGGCGACGAGGGCGTGACCTTCCAGGAGGACCTGCGCCGGCTCGTCGCGCTCGCCCGTGAGCACGGCGGCCCGGTCGCGAGCTTCGCCGCCGATCTGCGGGCGCGGTTCGAGTCGGACGGCGACGGGCGGGGCGTCCAGCTGCTCACCTACCATCGCGCGAAAGGGCTCGAGTTCGAGGCCGTGTTCCTCCCGTTCCTCCAGGCCGGGGAGCTGCCGATCCGTCGGGCGAAGACGTACGAGGCGATCGCCGAGGAGCGGCGGCTCCTCTACGTCGGGCTGACGCGCGCGAAACGGTGGCTCTTCCTCTCGGCCTCGCTCGAGCGCAAGCCGAGCCCATTCCTCGCCGAGCTCGGCATCGGCGCCCGCCGCCCGCACGCCGGCGTCGAGCGGCAGTCGGGCGATCCCGGGTTCGAGGCGCTCCGGACGTGGCGGAGAGAGCGGGCCGCCGCGGACGGCGTGCCGGCGTACGTCGTCTTCCACGACTCGACCCTGGCGCAGATCGCGGCCCTCCGGCCGCGAAGCCGGGCCGAGCTCGCCGGCGTCTCGGGAGTCGGGCCCGCGAAGCTGGAGCGCTACGGGGACGAGGTCGTCGCGGCGCTCGCTACGCTGCTGCCGTGAGCGCGGTCGCGATCGTCGCCGACTTCGACCCGGCCAACGAGACGCACCGTGCTACCGCCGTCGCCTTCGAGCACCTCGGCGCGCGCGTCGAATGGGTGCCGACTCCCGAGTGCGAGGAGGCGCCGGCGCGGCTGGCCGGGTTCGGCGGGATCATGATCGGCCCGGCGAGCCCGTACCGGTCGCTGGAGGGCGCGCTCGAGGCGGTCCGGTACGCCCGCGAGCGCGGCGTGCCGCTCGTCGGCACCTGAGGCGGCTTCCAGCACGTCGCGATCGAGTTCGCGCGCAACGTCCTCGGGTTCCGGGACGCCGACCACGCCGAGACCAGCCCCGACGCGAAACGCCTCGTGATCGAGCCGCTCGCCTGCTCCCTCGTCGGCCAGGAGCAGCGGGTGGACTTCGTGCCCGGATCGCTCCTCTCCCGGATCAACGACGCTCCGTCGGCGACGGAGCCGTTCTTCTGCAACTACGGGCTCGCGCCCGAGTACGAGCCGCTCCTCGAGGAGCACGGCCTTCGCGTGAGCGCGCGGGGTCCGGACGGGGAGGCGCGCGCGCTCGAGCTGGCCGGGCACCCGTTCCTGCTCGGCACGCTGTACATCCCCCAGATGCGACCGGGCCACCCGGTGGTCACGGCCTTCGTGGAGGCGGCCCGGGCCCGCGTGTAGGGGCCGGACCTGTCCGGCCCGGAAGAGCCGAGAGCAAGAGCTCCAGCAGGACCGCCGGATCGCGCCGCACGCGCTCGCCGCCGGGCCGTCGCTTCTCGAGCACGAGCTCCGCGGGGTCGGCCAGGGGACGGAGGCGCCCGGCCCGGATCAGCGCCTCGTCGACGCCGCCGAGGCGCCCGGCGAACGTGGTGTAGACGGGGACGCCGAGCGCGACAGCCTCGCGGTTCATCGTTCCTCCGGCGGAGACGACGAGGTCGGAGAGCGCGATCAGGCTCTGCGCGTCGACCGCGCCGCCCGGGACGACGAGCGACGGCAGGCCGAGCGCCCGGATCGAGGCACGCTGCTCGTCCGTGCGGGGCACGACCACCGCCTGGACGGTCTCGTCGCGGCCGAGCCGGTCGAGGACGCGCGGGAAGAGCTCGTTCGAGAACCGGTGGTAGGCGGCGACGTCGGCCGGGGTCCGGACGACGACGAGCACGCGCACGGGGTCGAGGCCGAGCCGGTCGAGGACGCCCGGGTCCGGCTCGAAGTCGGCGAGGTAGTACTCCTCCTTCAGCCCGGGGTACCGGAGCAGCTTCGGTGGACGCACGCCGTAGCGCTCGAGCCGCTCGGGCGGGATCGCGTCGGGAACGACGACCCTGGTCGCCGCTCGGCAGCCGAGCTGGTGCTGGAGCACGGCGAACTCGTAGTCGAACGTCGTCGAGCTCGGAATCCCGAGCGAGCGCGCCGCCATCGTCAGCTCGTGCGAGCCGTGCGCGAGCGCGATGTCGAACCCGTGCCCGCGCGCGAACCCGCGCAGCGCGGGGAGCCGCGAGGCCATCGCGCCCACCTTCCCGAGCACCGAGCCTCCTCCGTGCTCGCCGTAGAGCGTTGCCTCGATGCCGTGCAGGCGCAGGAGCTCGACCGTCTGGGCGTACCGGCGTGCCGTGATCGCGGTCTCCGCGCCGCGCTCGTGGAGCAGGCCGACGAGCGGCCGGAACACGAGCACGTGCGCCGGCGCCGTGATGTCGATCCAGACCCGCACGAAGCGAGTCTAGAGAAGCGGGCTCGAGCTCAGAACTCGCCGCGGGTCGTGAGCTGCGGCGGCGGCCCGTCCGGGACCATCGCGCTGGAGGCCGTCGGGTCGGGGAGATACTCGGGCCCGCCGAGCTCGGTGATGGGGTGAGCCTGGAAGGCGCCCCCGGGAACGCCGCCGACGATGAGCACCCTGGCACCGTCTGGCCCGCTGCGCAGGCGCCGCCGGGTCGCCGGCGAGACGCGCACGAACGTCTCGGGATCGAGCCGGACGACCCGGTCGGGAAGCGCGAGCTCGGCCGACCCGCCGAGCAGGTGGTAGACCTCCTCCTGCCCGTCGTAGCCGTGATCGTGCTCCGGGAAGCCGTCGCCCGACATGGGCGGCATCTCGAGCACCTGCATGCCGAAGGCCGTCACCCCGAGCGAGGCCCTGGCGCGGACGAAGCTCCCCCCGAACGCCGCCTCCATCTCGTCCAGCCGCTTCACCGTGTACCCGTTACCGGCCATGCCCTCCTCCTTCTGATCGTCCGTCTCCGGCTCGGCAGCCTAGACGAGCGACCTCGCCCGTGCACCGGGGCTGCATCAGTGATTTCCCGCAGGCCGGTTCAGTGACGATTGCCGATGCCCGGCACCGCGCTCGTCGGCGATACTTCTCGCCATGTCCCAGAAGAGCGCGCGCAAGGCACGGGCGAAGCAGCCGCCGCCGGTCAAGTCTGCCGGCGGGGGAGCGGGCATCCCACGCAAGTGGCTCTACGCAGGCGGCGCAGCGCTGGTCGCCGTGATCGCGATCGTCGTCATCGTGGTCAGCCTGGCCGGTGGCGGGGAGGAGGCTCCGCCCGCTGCGGTGGCGGGCGAGGAGACGGAGCAGCTCCTCGGCGGGATCCCGCAGGACGGGCTCAGCCTCGG
>JBBILK010000403.1:0-3309 GCA_037444965.1 Actinomycetota bacterium
ACCAGGCCTGGGGTGCGTACCTGGGATTCCACCCGCTGCTTCCTCCGCACGCGCTCACTCTCTGGGCGGATGCGATGGTCACCTCCGCCCACAAGACGCTGACGGGGTTCACCCAGAGCGCCTTCCTCTTCGCGCGCGGCGGCCGGCTCGATCTCGGCCGGCTCGGAGAGAGCTTCGACGCGCTCACGACGACGAGCGTCTCGGCCGCGATCCTCGCCAGCCTCGACCGCGCGCGCGCGCTCCTCGCGACGCGCGGCGAGGAGCTGCTGGGGCGGACGATCGCGCTCGCCGGCTCGGCCCGGGAGGCTCTCGTTCGGATCGACGGCCTGCGAACGCTCGGTCCCGGCGCGGGGTTCGCCTACGACCCGACGAAGCTCGTCGTCGCGCTCGCCGGGACCGGCGCCGACGGCCTCGCGGTCGAGCGGGACCTCTGGGCGGAGGGCGTGCGAGTCGAGCTGGCCAACCACGACACGCTGATCCCGCTGATCACGATCGCGGACACCGAGGAGACGGTCGGCCGCCTCGTCGGCGCCCTCGCGCGCTCCGTCGAGCGGCGGCGAGGCCGGCCGCGGCCTGCCGCCGGCGTCAGCGCGATCTGGAGCGTCGAGCCGGAGGTGGCGATGAGCCCGCGTGACGCGTTCTTCGCGCCACGGGAGACGGTCCCGGCCGCGAGGGCGGCCGGCCGGATCTCGGCCGAGACGATCGCCCCCTACCCGCCCGGTATCCCGGCGATCGCCCCGGGCGAGGTGATCTCGGCGACGTTGCTCGCGTCCCTCCGCGAGGCGGCGGCGGCCGGCACGCGAATCAGCGCCTGCGCCGACCCGATGCTCGAGACGTTGCAGGTCGTCGCGGGCCGTGCCGGCGAGCCCGCACCCACTCGGGGGGTCGGCTAGCCCGCGAGGGCCGTCTCGTCGCTCGCTTCTGCGGACGCCCGCTCGTCAGCGGTCGCGCCGCCGAGCGATGCCTCGGCCAGCCGCTTGGGCGCGAGCGCGTCGAGCAGCGTCGGCGCGCCGCCAGCTTCCCCTTCGACCGGCTCGCCGAGCCGGTCGAGCGCAGCATGGAGCAGCACGCGGTAGCTCGCGCGGAGCTCACGCTCCTGGCTGCGCAGCGTCTGGATCTCCTCCTCCGCCCGCGCGCGCTCCTCGGCAGCGCTCCCGGCTACTCGCTCGGCCTCCGCGCGGGCGCTCGCGAGCAGCTCCTCGCACTCCCGCTGGGTGCGTTCGCGCAGATCGTCGGCGGTCCGCTGCGCGGAGACGAGAGCCTCCTTCATCAGATGCTCGATCTCGTTGTACTCCTCGAGTCCCTGCTCGAGCCGGCCCACCCGCTCCCGCAGCTCGTCCCGCTCGCCGACGAGCTCGCCGAAGTTGGCGGCGAGCTCCTCGAGCAGGCGATCGACCTCCGCGATGTCGTACCCCCGGAGGCTCCGGTTGAGCTGGATGTGCCTGATCTCGTCGGGTGTCACCCCTGCCTCCCGCGGTTGCTCACTCTCGCAACGTACTCCAACTCCACCCGGTTGTCTACCGTGTCAGCCAAGCGAGACCGTGCGGACGCCGGCTGCGGTGGCGACCAGGTCCGCGGTCCCGGCGGGGAGGTTGTCGACACGTTGCCCGTTGAGCATGATCGCGAGGTTGCCGGGCGCTCCCAGGCGCAGCCAGAGGCGTTTGCCGACGAAGCGCTCCGTGCTGCCTCGCAGGAGGAAGCCTTCGTAGAGCACGGTGCCCCTCGCCGAGCCGGCCCGCACCTGCACCCAGCAGTCGCCCGCGGTGGCCCGGAGGACGAGCCTGGCCGGCGCCGCCTCGACCTGCTCCGGTGCCCCGGCCCGTTCCGCCACCTCGACGGCGGGGGCCTCCTCGCTCGCGAGCTCGACCGCGGCCGGGGGGCTCGTCACGGCCGGGGCGCTCGCCCGCAAGGTCGAAGCAGCCGTCGTCACGGCTCCGGACGTACCGGCCTGGGCGCTCAGCTGCCAGATCCCGATCGCGACGAGGACGCCGGTGGTCAGGATCCCGGCCGCGAGCACGAGCGAGCGGCGGTCGAGACGCCAGCGTGACGCGGCCTCGGCCCGCACGGTCTCGCCGCCGCCGGCCTCCTCCTCGGCGCGAGGGGCGAGAGCGCTCTCCTGCGTGTCCTCGTCCTCTGCCTCGGGAACGGTCGCGGGCTCCGGCAGCGCCGCCGCGCCGGGAGGCTGCTCGGGTGGGACGACCACTGTCGCCGCCGGCAGCTCGAGACCCGGTGCCGGCTCCGCCTCGGGCGGCTCGGCCTCGGCCGCGAGCTCGTCCGCGACGGGAGCGGTGATCCCCTCGCCGACCGCGAGCCGTTCCAGCGCGGTCTCGACGAGGAGGCGCGTGCTCGCCCGTAGCTCTCGCTCGACCTCGACCATGCGCTCGATCTCGGCGCGGGCGGCCCGGATCTCGGCGTCGATCCCGGCGCGGTTCTCCTCCGCTCGCGCACGGGCGTCGGCGACGATCCTCGCCGCCTCGACCTCCGCCGCTCGCCGCTGCTCGTCCGCCGCACGCTGGGCGGAGACGAGCACCTCGCGGAGGCGCCGCCCGAGCTCGTCGCTCTGGGAGAGCTCGTGCTCGATCCGCTGCGCCCTGCTGAGCAGGAAGGTACGCTCGTGCCAGACTTCCTCGTACGACGCGAACAGCTCGGCGAGCAGGCTCTCCACGGCGGCAGCGTCGTAGCCGCCGAACCGCCGGCGCAGCGTGCGCGACCCGATCTCGGCAGGCGGCTTCATCGCGCCGTTCAGATTCCGAGCGGACGGGCGATCTCCTTCCCGGAGACGAGCGCTCCTACGCGGCGCGCGTGTGCCGCGCCGGGCGGAGCGAGCGGGCCAGCGCGGCCGCGATCGTCTCCGCCTCGCCGGGCCGGAGCGTCGACGTCGTCACCCGGATCGCCTGGGGGCTCTCGAGCCGGTACACGGAGCCGGGCGTGACGGCGAAACCGGCCAGGAGCAAGGCTCGCACGGCGACGCCTTCGTCTGGCACCGGCACCCAGACGTTCAGGCCCGTGCGCCCCCGGCCGTCGAGGCCGTGGGCGGCGAGCGCGCCGATCAGCGCCTCCCGCCGCGCCTGGTAGGCGTCAGCGGCTCGCTCGAGGAGCGCCGCCGTCGATTCCGCGGCGAGGAGCTGCAGCACGAGTCGCTGGAGCAGGTGACTGACCCAGCCCGGACCGAGCTGGAGCCGCCCCTCGACGCGAGCGACGGTCTCGGGATCGCCCGCGAGGAAGGCGAGCCGGAGATCCGGACCGAGCGACTTCGCGACCGAGCGCACGAACGCCCACCGCTCTCGCCCGCGGACGACGGTGTGTGCG
>JBBILK010000404.1:0-3304 GCA_037444965.1 Actinomycetota bacterium
AGGGCGGTCAGGGCCACGTCCTGCTCGGCCTTGAAGGTCTCGTAGTCGACGATCTTGACCGGGGAGAACGTCACGCAGCCCTTCGAGCCGACGCCGACGGCGTAGCCCGGCAGGCCGTGCTTCTCGATCACGGCGGAGCAACCTCTGAGCAGGTGGTCGTTGAGCGCGTCGAGGTGGGCGTATGCCTCGGGCGTCAGCACCTCGAGCAGGTTCGCGCGGGCGGCCGCCATCGAGAGCGGGTTCCCGTTGTAGGTGCCGACCTGGTAGACCTTCCCGCTCTCGACGACTTCGAAGACCTCCTCGCTGCCTCCGATCGCTCCCGAGGGAAGGCCCCCGCCGAGCGCCTTCGCCAGCGTGACCAGGTCGGGGGTGACGCCGAAGCGCTCGGTCGCGCCGCCGGCCGCGATGCAGAGGCCCGTCTTGACCTCGTCGAAGATGAGGACGATGCCGTGCCTCTCGGTGATCTCGCGGACCGCCTCGAGGTAGCCGGGCTCGGGGAGGACGACCCCGAGGTTCATCATCGCCGCCTCCATGATCACGCAGGCGGGCTTCCTCCCCTCCTCGATCAGGCGCTCGATCCGCCGCTCCATCGCGCCCGCGTCGTTGAACGGCACGGGGATCGTCATCTCCGCGACGACCTGCGGGATCCCGGCCCCGTACGGCAGCGAGGCGAGGTTGTCGCGGTCGCCGATCCTGTCGTACGGGACGCCGATCGAGACCATCACGTAGTCGTGGTGGCCGTGGTAGGAGCCGAAGATCTTCATGATCGTGTCGCGGCCCGTGTACGCCCGGGCGATCCGGATCGCGTCCATGGTCGCCTCGGAGCCCGAGTTGACGTAGCGCCACTTCGGCAGCCCCCAGCGGCGGCTGAGCTCCTCCCCGACGACGATCGCGTCCTCGGTCGGGGCGGCGAAGTGCGTGCCGAGCTCGACCCGCTCCTTGACGGCCTTCGCGATCACGGGGTGCGCGTGCCCTTGCACCATCGAGCCGAAGCCGTTGTGGAAGTCGATCATCGGGTTGCCGTCGACGTCCCAGACCTTCGAGCCCTTGCCGTGGGAGAGGTAGATCGGCCACGGATCGCGGACCTGGTAGGTGGACGCGACGCCCCCGGAGAGGGTTCTGCGCGCCCGCTCGTACATCTCCTTCGAGCCGGGCGTGCGGTCGTTCAGCCGGGCGAACTCCCGCGCCGTGAGCTCCGCGATCCGTCCCCGGTCGAGCTCGCTGGTTGCCTGTGTCGCCATCACTCCTCCTGGACGAGTCCTACCGGGTCGCCGACGCGCACCCGGCCCGGTCGCTCGACCTCGCCGTAGACGCCGAAGTCGAGGTGCTTTCCGTCGCGGAGGCCACGATACGCCTTGATCACCTTCAGCGTGTCGAGGTCGCGCAGGCCCGTCTCGGGATCCCGAGTCGTCGTCACGCAGCGCGGGACCGGCCCGCCGACGCGGACGTGCGCCTCGCCGATCGAGAGCAGACGTCCCCGCCAGCCGTCCTCCTCGTGCGGTCGGCAGCCCGCGAGGCCGATCAGCATCCTGAACCGCCGCTCGTCCACCGGCTCCTCGACGTCCGCCTGGCGCCCCAGCTCCTCGACCGACGCGTCGGAGAGAAGCGTCACGACGTGGACGTCGCAGGCGTCGCCGGGGCGGGCGGCCCGGACGAGCCGCAGCTGCCGCCCGGCGTAGCGCGAGAGGACGGGGCCGAAGGGGCCCTCGACGACGCGCCCCCGGACGCCGCGGCCGTAGAAGTCGCTCTCGACCTCGTCGCCGTCGCCGGCGGCGCTCCCCTCGGCCACCGTCCCGTCCGGAAACGTCAGCGTGAGCCACTCGCGCTCCGGGTCGTAGCTCGGCTGGACGAGCGCGAGCGGGCCGTGGTCGATCCCGCTGACGAGCGAGCCGGCCGGGTCGGCGAGGTAGAAGCGGCGGTTCAGCGTGACGCCTCGCTCGGTCAACTCGACCTCCTCGGGGTGCAGGAGGGCGAGCCCCTTGACGGGCGCGACCGAGAGGCGCGAGACGCTCGGCACGTCCCCAGCGTACACTCGCATCGGCGTGAGCGAACGAGCCTTGGTCGACGTCTCTCTGAGCGAGCGGGTCGCCGTGCTCACCCTCGCCCGCGAGGAGAAGCTCAACGCGCTCTCGCTCGAGCTCGAGCGAGCGCTCGACGCGGCGCTCGCGAGCGACGCGGTGGCCGCGTGCGGCTGCCTCGTGCTGACCGGCGCCGGGCGGGCGTTCTCGGCCGGGGCGGACATCGGCGAGTTCCGCGACCAGGATCCCGCCGCCATCCTCCGGTATTACGACACGACGGGCGGGCTCTACGAGCGCCTGGCTGCGCTCCCGCAGCCCACCGTGGCGGCGGTGCACGGGTACTGCCTCGGCGGCGGCTTCGAGCTGGCCCTCGCCTGCGACTTCCGGGTGGTCGAGGAGTCCACGCGGCTCGGCTTTCCGGAGGTCGAGCTCGGGATCCTCGCGAGCTCGGGCGGCGTCCACCGCGTCGTCCGGCTCGTCGGGCCGGCACGCGCGAAGGAGCTCCTCCTGCTCGCGCGGCGTCTCGAGGCCACGGAGGCGCTCGAGCTCGGGCTTGCGACCGAGGTCGTCTCGGATGGGCAGGCGCTCGAGCGGGCGCTCGAGCTCGCAGAGAAGCTCGCTGCTCTCCCGCCGGTCGCCGCGCGGATGATCAAGCGGACGATCGCGCTCGTCCAGGACGCGCCGCACGAGTCGGCGAACCTGATCGAGCGCCTCGCCTACGGCATGCTCGCGCAGACGAAGGACGCCGACGAGGCGGCCGCCGCGTTCGCCGAGAAGCGCGAGCCGCGCTTCGAAGGGCGCTAGGCAGGCGGAGGCGGCGGAGTGGCGAGCCCCCACGCGTCGACGCCGCCGTCGACGACGACCGTCGTGCCCGTGATGTAGGCGCCGCCGTCCGAGGCGAGGAACGCGATCACGGACGCCACCTCCTCGGGGCTCCCGAGGCGGCCGAGCGGCACCTGACGCTCCCACTCGGCGACCCGCTCCGCACCGTAGCCCGCGAGCCCCTCGGTGTCGATGTTCCCGAGCGAGACGCAGACGGCGCGGATGCCGTGCCGGCTCCACTCGCAGGCGAGCGTCCCGGCCAGGTTCTCGAGCGCCGCCCGCGCGGCCGCCGCGTGGGCGAAGCCCGGCATGCCGCGTCTCGGGCTGAAGCCGAGGAAGACGACGAGGCCCCGGCGGCTCGGGATCATCGAGCGCGTCGCGATGAGGCGGGTCACGCTCCACGCCGCGTCGACGTTCAGGCGCTCGACTGCCCGCCAGCCGTTCGGCGTGATCTCCTCGGCGGC
>JBBILK010000405.1:0-3295 GCA_037444965.1 Actinomycetota bacterium
CGAGCGCGGCCCCCGCCTCGCGGCAGAGCGCTGCGATCCCGGCGAGGTCGCTCATGACGCCGACGAAGTTCGGCTCGACGAGCATCACGGCCGCTGCTCCACCCGTCCGCCCGAGGGCGGCCGCGACCGCCTCGACGGGGACGTCGAGCGCGAGCCCGGTCTCCGGGTCGACCGCGGGGCGCACCCAGACGGGCTCGAGGCCGGCGAGGACGAGGCCGGCGAGGAGCGACTTGTGCAGGTTCCTCGAGACGACGACGCGGTCGCCGGGCCGGCCGGCCGCGAGCGCGAGCGCCTGGTTGCCCTGGGTCGAGCCGTTGACGCAGAAGCGGCACAGGTCCGCTCCCCAGAGCTCCGCGGCCAGCCGCTCCGCCCGCCCGAGCACGTCGCCGGAGAGGTGGAGGTCGTCCGCCCCTGCCGAGAGCGGGAGGTCGTGCGCGAGCAGGGCGTCGGCGAGCGCGGGAGAGCGCTTGTGGCCGGGAGTCGTGAACGGCGTGATCCCGCGGTCGGCGAGGAACGCGTCGACGGCGTCCGCGAGCGGCGTCTCGGAGCGTGCGCCGCTCACAGCGACTCGCGCAGGATCCCGAGCAGCTCGGCCTCGCCGACCGGGCGCGGGGACGTGGCGAGGATCCGCTGCTGGCGCAGCGCGCCCTCGGCGAGCGCGGCCAGGTCGCGCTCCTCGTAGCCGAGCTCCGAGAGCGAGAGGGGAGCGCCGACGTCGCGCATCAGGCCGGCGAAGGTCTCGGCGAGGCGCTCGCCGCCGAGCAGCCGGGCGGCCTCGCGGTGGCGTTCCGGGAGTGCCTGCTCGGTGAAACGGAAGCAGGCCGGCGCCGTCACCGCGACGGCGAACCCGTGCGGGACGAACGGGTGCGGGTCCGGATACCCCTCCGGGACCCAGGCGTGCTTCAGCGAGGCGATCGGGTAGGCGAGCGCGTGGGGGATCTGCACCCCGGCGTTCCCGAAGCCGATCCCGGCGATCGTCGCGGCGAGCGAGAGCTCGGTCCGGGCTTCGAGGTCGTGGCCGTCCGCGACGGCCCGGCGCAGGTAGCGCCCTCCGGCCTCGATCGCCGCCCGGGCCCAGGTGTCGGAGATCGGGTTCGAGCCCTGGTAGGTCGGCCGCCTGTCCGGCGCCGTTCGCTCCCGGGAGGTGTACGGCCGGGCCGTGAACGACTCGACCGCGTGGCAGACGACGTCGAGGCCCGAGGCCGCGGTCACCATCGGCGGGAGGTCGAGCGTCAGGAGCGGGTCGACGATGCCGACGCGGGGCCGCAGGTGGCGGTGCGCGATACCGGTCTTGACGCCGAGCCGGGGGAAGTCGAGGATGGCGACGGCCGTCGTCTCGGAGCCGGTGCCGGCCGTCGTGGGCACGGCGACGAGCGGCAGCAGCGGGCCCGGCGGAGGCTTGCCGCCGCCGATCGGCGGATTCACGTAGTCGAGCAGGTCGCCGCCGTGGGTCGCGACGAGGGCGGCGGCCTTCGCCGTGTCGATCGAGGAGCCGCCGCCGACGCCGACGAAGCCGTCGAAGCCACCCTCGCGAGCCGCGGCGATCGCGTCGAGGACCGCCGGCTCGGTCGGCTCGACGTGGGCGTTCGCGTACACCTCGGTCTCGATTCCCAGCTCGGCGACCGCCGAGCGAACCCGGTCCGTGATCCCGATCCGGGCGACGTGCGGGTCGCTGACGAGCAGAGCCCGACGGACACCGAGCCTGCGGAGGTGGAAACCGGTCTCGGCGGCCGCGCCGGGCCCGAACACGATCGGCACCGACTCGACGGTGAAGACGGTCTCACGCTCTCCGGGCGCGTCCACATGGTCGATACTACGCAGCCGTGACCGGCGAGGCTCTCACCGTCGTCTTCTTCCCCGAGGGCGCGTTCGGCCCGACGAACAACTGCGTCGGGATCGGCAACGTGCTCCGAAGCCGCGGCCATCGCGTCGTCTTCATCGTCGAGGAGTCGTTCGCCGGGAACCTCGAGGCGAAGGGCTTCGAGGAGCGGCTGATGCGGCTCGGGCCGCCGCCCGAGGTCGAGGAGGCGCCCGGGCAGTTCTGGAAGGACTTCATCCGCGAGACCGCGCCGGTCTTCCGGCGGCCGACGCTCGAGCAGCTCGAGCTGTTCCTCCGGCCGACCTGGCAGGCGCTGATCGACGGCTCGAAGTACGTGAACGAGCGGCTCGTCGAGATCATCGACGAGCTGCGTCCGGACGTGATCGTCGAGGACAACGTCGTCTCCTTCCCCGCGATCCCGGCCTCGGGCCGTCCCTGGGTGCGGATCGTCTCCTGCAACCCGCTCGAGCTGAAGGATCCGGACCTGCCGCCGGTCTTCTCCGGCTACCCGTCGACCGACCGCACCAGCTGGGACGAGTTCCGCGCGGAGTACCGGCGCACCCACGGCGAGCTGTGGACCGACTTCGACGAGTTCGTGCGGGCGAGCGGCACTCCGGCGCTGCCGGAGCTCGAGTTCATCCACGAGTCGCCGTACCTGAACCTCTACCTCTATCCGGCGGAGGCCGACTACGCGCGCTCGGTGCCGCTCGCACCCACCTGGCACCGGCTCGACTCGTCCGTGCGCACGACCGACGAGCCGTGGGAGGTCCCTCCCGAGCTGGCCGAGCGGGAGGGCGCGCTGCTCTACCTGAGCCTCGGCAGCCTCGGCTCGGCCGACGTCGAGCTGATGCAGCGCCTCGTCGACATCCTCGCCGAGACCTCGTACCGGGTGATCGTGTCGAAGGGCCCCCAGCACGAGCTGCTCCGGCTGGCCGAAAACATGGCCGGAGCCGAGTTCCTGCCCCAGACGCAGGTGCTCCCGCAGGTCGACCTCGTCATCCACCACGGCGGCAACAACACGACCACGGAGTGCTTCCACTTCGGCAAGCCGGCGGTCGTCCTGCCGCTCTTCTGGGATCAGTACGACAACGCGCAGCGCGTCGACGAGCTCGGCCTCGGCACCCGCCTGCCCACGTATACGTGCTCGCGGGACGAGCTCGCCGGTGCCGTCGACCGTCTGCTGCGAGACGCTCCGCTCCGCGAGCGGCTGGCCGTGCTCTCGGCGAGGCTGCAGGCGAGTCCCGGGACGGTGAAGGCGGCCGGGCTGATCGAGCGCGCCGCGCGCGAGCAGCACGCGGTCACCTGACCGTGACCCTCGACGGCACCCGGCTCGCCCGGCTCACGGCGGAGCGCTGGTTCGGCGGGAAGGACCGCGACGTTGCCGCGGTCGCCTCGCTCGACTCGCTGCGAGCTCGAGACGGCGGCCTCACGGTCGTCGAGGTCGCCTACGAGGGCGGCGAGCCCGATCTCTACACG
>JBBILK010000406.1:0-3290 GCA_037444965.1 Actinomycetota bacterium
GTAACGGGTATGCGGACGCTTTCCCTGCGTCTTGATCCTGTACGGCGCCGCCGCCGAGCAGTCGGGACCAGCGCCCCTCGGCGGGGACGGCATCTGCGCGGAGCGCCGCCCCCTCACCGCCGACCCAGGTCTCGACCACGAGGCGGCTGCGCGGCTCGTCGAGGCGGAGGACGACGACGAGGGCCGCGTCGAGCAGCTCGAGCGCGGTCAGCGCGAGCCGCTGCAACGTCTCCGGCGAGCCCGCCGCGGTCGCCATCTGCCGGGCGAGGCCGGCAAGGCTCTCGAACACCTTCACGCTGCGAAGCGCCTGGCGATGGAGCTTGGCGTTCTCGACGGCTCCGGCGACGAGGCTCGCGATCGTCTGCAGCAGCGCCACGTCCTCGTCGGAGAACTCGTGCGGCGCCCGGGTATGCAGCGTCAGCACTCCGACGAGCCGGTCGTCCCGGCCGATCGCCGGTACGGTCAGCACCGACTGGAAGCGCTGATCGTTCAGCTCGGGCACGAGCTTGTAGCGAGGATCGGCGAGCGGATCGTCGGAGATCGTGCCGGGGCGGCGGGTCAAGGCCGTCCAGCCGGTGAGGCCTTCCCCGAGCTCGAGGCTGAACGCGCCGATCCAGTGCCGGTAGCCCTCGACCGCGCCGCGGACGACGAGCCGCTGCTGCTCCTCGTCCCAGAGGTAGACGAGCGCCCCCTCGCAGCCCGTCAGCTCGGCGCAGACCTCGGTGGCGTGATCGAGCACCTCGTCCAGGTCGAGGCTCGAGTTGACCCGGGTGATCAGCTCGGACAGGGCCGTCAGCTCAGCCGTCGTGTGCACTCCGCACATGAGGGTAGACGAACGGTGGGCGAAAGGTCGCCGAGCGATCCGAGGCCGATCGTCTAGGCTCTCGCCCACGCGAACAGGCGACGGAGCGAGGGGAAGAGGCGATGGCAGAGAAGACCGCCGTGGAGATCATCGAGGGGTGGCAGTCGGAGGGGATCCGGTTCGTCCGCTTCGAGCTGCCGGACATGCACGGCAACAGCCGCTCGAAGCTGGTGCCGATCGAGCACGCAGCTGCCTACGCCGAGGAAGGTCTGAACATGTACGGCGGCGCGGGCGTGCTCGACACCCGCTCCGACGTCGTCGGCGGCACGCTCTACAACGAGGAGCGCGCCTACGGCGACCAGCGGCTCTTCCCGGACCCCGCGACGGCGGCGATCGTGCCCTGGGCGGAGGCGACCGGGCGCTTCATCTGCGACTCCTGCTGGGACGACGGCAGCCCGCTCGCCGCGCTGCCGCGCCACGTCTTCCGCCGGGCCCTCGAGCGCTGCCGCGCGCTCGGCTACGAGCCGATGCTCGGCTTCGAGCCGGAGTTCTACCTCCTCGACGGCGACACGCAGGAGCTCCTGTTCGAGGGCTACCACATCTTCAACACCGTCCGGAACACCTACGTCCCCTTCATCCAGCACCTCGTCGAGCAGGTGCAGGAGCTCGGGATCTCGATCATCACCGCGAACTGCGAGTACGCAGGCTCCCAGTGGGAGATCAACTACACGCCCGGTGTCGGCCTTGCCGGCCCGGATACGACGTTCACGTTCAAGAACGCGGTCAAGGAGCTCGCCCACATGAACGGCTACGTCGCCACGTTCATGTCGAAGCCGTTCTCGGGCTCCGCCGGGTCGGGCATGCACGCGCACGTGAGCCTGCTCGACGCGGGCGGGACGAACGTCTTCGGCGACGGAACCGACGCGGAGGGGATCTCTCACCTCTGCCGCTCGTTCATCGCCGGCCAGCTGCGCCATGCCCGCGCGGCGTACGCGCTGCTCGCCCCGACCGTCAACTGCCTGAAGCGGCGCCGCCCTCACACGTTCAGCCCGAGCAACGTCTCCTGGGGGCTCGAGGACCGCTCGGCGCTCGTGCGCATCAAGGGCGGCTCGATCGCCTCCCGCCACGTCGAGCACCGGGCTCCGACAGCGATGGCGAACCCCTACCTCGTCGCCGCGGCCGTGCTCGGAGCCGGGGTGCTCGGGATCGAGGACGGGCTCGAGCTCGAGCCGCCGGCGTTCCCGCCGGCGGAGGAGGACGCGACGAAGCCCCCGCTGCCGCTCTCGCCGCGCGAGTCGCTCGACGCGCTCGAGCGGGACGAGAAGCTGCGCGAGCTCCTGGGCGAGGAGTTCGTGGCCGCCTACACGGTCATGCGCAGGCACGAGCTCCAGCGCTTCGACGACCATGTCACCGACTGGGAGTGGAACGAGTACGTGGAGGTGCACTGATGAGCGCAACCGAGTCGGCTCTCGGCTTCGCCGGCGTCGTCACCTCGGCGGCCGAGCTCGACGGCGTCTACGGGCCGCCCGACGAGCCCGTGAAGCTGAAGGCGATCGACCACCTCGACGAGCACTGCCGCGCGTTCATCGAGCGCTCCCCCTTCGTGCTGATCGGGACCACCGACCGCGACGGCCGCTGCGACGTGTCTCCCAAGGGCGGCCGGCCCGGATTCGTCGAGGTGTGCGACGACAGGCACCTCGTGATCCCCGACGCGAAAGGGAACCGGCGCCTCGACTCGTTCCGCAACGTCGTCGAGAGCGGCCGCGTCGGCCTGCTCTTCCTGATCCCCGGGCTCGGCGAGACGCTGCGCGTGAACGGTCGCGCGTGCCTGACGCGTGACCCCGCCGTGCTCGAGCGGCACATAACCCAGGGGAAGACGCCCGGCCTTGCCGTCGGGGTCGAGGTCGAGGAGGCGTTCCTCCACTGCGCGAAGGCGTTCCGCCGCTCGTCGCTCTGGCAACCGGAGGAGTGGCCCTCGCTCGAGGGCCTCGCGAAGCCGGCCCAGATCTGGCGTGACCACATCGCGCTCCCCGACCTCACGACCGAGGCGGTCGAGGAGTACGTCGAGGACGACTACCGGACGAACCTGTACTAGATCCGCTCTCTGAGCTCCGTGCGGCGGATCTTCCCGGTCGCCGTCTTCGGGAGCGCGTCGAGGACGACGACCCGGCGCGGGCGCTTGTACCCCGCGAGGCGGCCACGGCAGAACTCGGCCAGGGAATCGCCGTCGAGGGTGCCTCCCGGTGCCGCGACGACGTACGCGACCGGCTCCGTCAGCCCCGCCCGGTTCTCGTGGCCGACGACGGCCGCCTCGAGGACGCCCGGGTGCTCGGCGAGGACCGCCTCGACCTCGAACGGCGACACCCACTCGCCGCCGACCTTGAGCATGTCGTCGGAGCGGCCGAGGTAGGTGTAGAAGCCGTCCTCCGAGCGGACGTAGACGTCGCCCGTCCTCACCCAGTCTCCGAGGAACGTGCGCCGAGTCTCC
>JBBILK010000407.1:0-3289 GCA_037444965.1 Actinomycetota bacterium
CCTCGCACGCGTGCGCGCACCTGGGAGCGATCCAGGTGCCCATCTTCTCGGGGTTCGCGGCGCCCGCGGTCGCCGAGCGCCTCGTGCACGCGGAGGCGAAGGTCGTCGTGACCGCCGACGGCTCGCTGCGCCGCGGGCGCGAGCAGCCCGTGAAGGAGACCGTCGACGAGGCGCTCGCCGCGGCGCCGTCCGTCGAGCACACCGTGGTCTGGCGCCGGCTCGGGCGCGACTGTCCGATGACGCCGCGCCGGGACCTCTTCTGGGAGGACGCCGTCGCCTCTTCGCCGGGCGCGCTCGAGCCGCTCGCCGTCGAGGCGGAGCATCCGTACCTGATCGCGTACACGTCGGGCACGACCGGCAAGCCGAAGGGGGCCGTCCACGTCCAGGGCGGCTTCCTCGTCAAGATCGCCGCCGAGGCGGCGTACGAGGCCGATCTCCACCCGGGGGACACGATCCTCTTCGCGACCGACATGGGCTGGATCATGGGGCCCTGGACCGTCGTCGGCGCCGGTGCCCTGGGGGCCGCGGTCGTGTTCATGGAGGGCTCGCCCGACTGGCCCGGCCCGGACCGCCTCTGGCAGCTCTGTGCCGAGGAGCGGGTGACCGCGCTCGGCCTCTCCCCGACGCTCGTTCGCTCGCTGATCCCCCACGGCGAGGAGCTCGTTCGCCGCCACGACCGCTCGAGCCTCCGAACGCTCGTGACCACGGGCGAGCCGTGGAACCCCGAGCCGTACCGCTGGCTCGCCGAGACGGTCGGCGACGGACGCGTACCGATCATCAACATCTCCGGGGGCACCGAGGTCGCCGCGTGCTTCCTCTCCTGCACCCACGTCGAGCCGATCAAGACGTGCTCGCTCGGGTTCCCCGCGCTCGGGATGGCGATCGACTGCGTCGACGAGCAGGGCCGGACGCGGCCGCCCGGCGAGGTCGGCGAGCTCGTCTGCCGCCGCGCCTGGCCCGGCATGACCCGGGGCTTCTGGCGCGATCCGGACCGCTATCTCGACACCTACTGGCGACGCATCCCCGGCCTCTGGGTCCACGGCGACTGGGCATCCGTCGACGAGGACGGGTACTGGTACCTCCACGGACGCTCCGACGACACGCTCAACATCGCGGGCAAGCGGATCGGGCCCGCCGAGCTGGAGTCGGCCGCGGTCGGTCATCCTGCTGTCCTCGAGGCGGCCGCGGTGGGCATCCCGCACGCGGTCAAGGGCGAGGTCGCGTGGCTCTTCTGCGTCGCCACCCCCGGCTACGAGGCCGGCCCCGAGCTCGCGGCGGCCGTCGCGGACGATGTGGCGCGCGCGCTCGGCAAGGCGTTCCGGCCCGAGCGCGTCGTCTTCGTCCCGGCGCTACCGCGGACCCGCAGCGCGAAGATCGTGCGCCGGGCGGTCCGGGCGAGCGCCCTCGGGCAGGATCCCGGCGACCTCTCCTCGGTCGAGAACCCCGACGCCCTCGAGGCGATTGCTCGCGCCCTCTGAGTACGAGGGAACGCGCACGGCGGGGTACCTCGACACCGCCACCTACGGGCTCCCGCCCCGCTCGACGCTCGACGCGCTCGAGGAGGCGCTCGCAGGCTGGCGGAGGTGGGAGGACTGGCGCCGCTGGGAAGCGGACGGCGAAGCCTGCAGGGCCCTCTTCGCGCGCATCGTCGGCGCCCGCGCCGGGGACGTCGCGCTCGTCCCGGCGCTCTCGGTCGCGGCGGGGATCGTCGCGGCGAGCCTTCCCGCCGAGCCCGGCTCGAACGTCGTCTGCTACGAGCGCGAGTTCCACTCGACGCTGTTCCCTGCGCTCGCGCTCGAGGCGCGCGGCCTGGAGGTTCGGCTGTGCTCGCTCGATCGGCTCGCGGACGCGGTCGACGACCGCACGGCCCTCGTCGCGGTCAGCTCGGTGCAGTCGGCCGACGGCAGGGTCGCCGACCTCGCGGCGCTGAAGGCGACCGGTGCCCGCATCTTCGTCGACGGCACCCAGTCGATCGGAGCTCTGCCGATCGACCTCGGCGGTGTCGACTACCTCGCCGCCGCCGCCTACAAGTGGCTCTGCTGCCCGCGCGGCCTCGGCTTCCTCTACGTCCGGCCCGACCGGCTGGCGGAGATCGAGCCCTGGCTCGCAGGCTGGAAGTCCTACGAGGACGTCTACGAGAGCTACTACGGCCCGCCTCGCCGGCTGGCCGAGGACGCCCGCCGGCTGGACACGTCGCTCGCCTGGCTGCTCGCCGCGGGCGCCCGCCCGAGCCTCGAGCTGATCGCCGGAATCGGGGTCGAAGCGATCGCGCGGCACGACCTCTCGCTCGCGCGCCGCTTCTGCCGGGGGCTCGGACTCGCCGAGCCGGAGTCGCCGATCGTCTCGGTCGCGATCGAGGATGCCGAGGCCGCGCGCCGGCGGCTCGAGCGCTCGGGCATCCGCTGCTCCGGGCGGGCGGGCGCGCTGCGCTTCTCGTTCCACCTCTACAACGACGAGGCCGGCGTCGATCGCGCGCTGGAGCTGCTCCAGGACTTTTCGACTCCGAGTCGCTATCCTCCGAGCTGAGCCCATGCGACTCGCGCTGGCCCAGCTGAACACGGTCGTCGGCGACCTCGACGGGAACCGGGAACGGATCGTGTCCTGGGTCGAGCGCGCTCGCGGCGAGGGGGCCGACCTCGTCCTCTTCCCCGAGCTCGCGGTCACCGGCTACCCGCCCGAGGACCTGCTCCTGCGGCCGAGCTTCCTCCGGGCGGCCGAGCGCAGCCTCGAGCTGATCGCCGCCGAGACGACCGGGATCGCAGCGCTCGTCGGCACGACCCACCTCGACCGCGACCTCTTCAACGCCTGCGCGGTGCTCGCCGGCGGCTCGATCCAGGGGATCTACCACAAACGGTTCCTGCCGAACTACGGCGTCTTCGACGAGGACCGCTACTTCCAGTCCGGGCGCGAGCTCCTGCTCCTTCGCTTCGGCGAGACGCTCGTCGGGCCGACAGTGTGCGAGGACATCTGGCAGCCGGGCCCGCCGGCGACCGATCTCGCGCTGGCCGGGGCGCACGTGGTCGCGAACATCTCCGCCTCGCCGTTCCACCTCGGCAAGGGGCGGGAGCGAGAGGAGATGCTGCGCGTGCGCGCCCGGGACAACGTCTGCTTCGTCGCCTTCGTGAACGCCGTCGGCGGGCAGGACGAGCTCGTCTTCGACGGGCACTCCCTCGTCGTCGACCAGGAGGGCGAGGTCGTCGCCCGCGCGGCGGCCTTCGAGGAGGCACTGCTCGTGGTCGACGTCGACCCGTCCACGGCGGTCGGCCACCGGCTCCGGGACGCCCGGCGG
>JBBILK010000408.1:0-1274 GCA_037444965.1 Actinomycetota bacterium
ACGGCCGCTGCGCCACACGATCTTCGCCCCCCTGAACATCGTGTAGCCGGCCGAGACGAAGGCGACGTTCAGGAGCACGAGGCCCATGAACGGGCGGTGCCCGAGCACGTCGCGATAGCCTCGCGTGGGCCGCTCCGCCCGGCGGCGGTGGAAGCCCGGGTCGGGGATCAGGGGGAGCAGCGCGCAGAAGGCGAGGATCGACGCCGCGTCGAGGAGGAAGAGGACGGTGAAGGTGCCCGGGGAGGCGGTGCTCGCGATCAGGCCGCCCGTCATGCCGCCGATCCCGAGTCCCAGGTTGTACGCGCCGCGCTGGATCGCGTAGGCGGCATGGCGCCGATCCGCCGGAGCGAGGCCGGCCAGCAACGTCGACTGGGACGGCCACAAGCCCCCGCTTCCGGCCCCGACGAGGACGGCGACGAGCACAGCGTGCCAGGGCTCGCGGACGAGCGGAAAGAGCGCGTACCCGGAGGCGCTCAGCACGAGCGCGATCGCCAGAGTGGCGCGGCCCCCGATGCGGTCGACGACCCGGCCGTAGAACGGGCCCGTGACGAGGCCCGCGACTCCCATCGTCGCGACGACGAGGCCGGCGGTTCCGAGCGGGACGCCGCGCACGTTGTGGAGGTAGATGAGGAGGAACGGGTACGCGAGCCCCGTGCCGAACGCGTTGACGAAGAACCCGGCCTCGAGCATCCAGACCGGGCGAGGCAGGCTGGGAACGAGGCTGCGGAGGTAGCCCGGCGGGTCCGGCATGCGCGCGCTCCTAGACCTCGGTGAGCGTCGACCAGACCTCGAGCTTCTGCCGCGTCCTCTGGATCACCTCGTCCGTGAAGTCGGTCGTCGTCGAGTGGCCGCCGAGGTCGGCGGTCCGGATGCCCGCGGCGACCGCCTCGAGGCTCGACTCGCGTACGGCCCGGCCGGCGGTCTGCGCCTCCCGGTCGCCCATGTGCGTGAGCAGCGCCGCGCCCGCCAGGATCATCGCGAGCGGGTTCGCGACGTTCTTCCCGGCCAGGCCCGGGGCCGTGCCGTGGGCCGCCTCGGCCATGATCGCGCGCGGGGCGTAGTCCTCCTGGAAGGCGACCACGAGTGACTCCGAGCCGGCGATCGAGCCGAACAGCGGGAGCACGAAGTCGCTCAGGATGTCGCCGTCGCGGTTGAGCGAGGGGATCACCATCGGCTCGCCCGCCGACGCGAGCAGGAGCGCGAAGGTGGCGTCGATCAGCTGCGGCTCGTACGGCACCTCCGGATGACGCTCCGCGGCCGCGTCCATCTCCTCT
>JBBILK010000408.1:1284-3288 GCA_037444965.1 Actinomycetota bacterium
CATGCCCTCGTAGACCGGGCTGACCGTGTACTTCGGGCCGCCGAAGACCTTCGCCCGGGTGCGCGCGGCGTGCCGGAACGAGAACTCCGCCACCGCCCGGCAGACGCGCCGCTCGATCCGCTCGGTACGGAAGGCGACCTCGGCCTCTCCCTCACCTTCGCGCCACTCCTTGGCGCCGTAGGCGTCGCCGACCGCCATCCGCACGACCGAGATGGGAGCGTGGACGCCGCCGATCGGAGCGATGCCGGGGATGCGCCGCCCGGTGCGGACGATCACGCTCGCGCCGATCTCCTCCCGGAGGATCCGGTTCGGGCTGCCCACGTCGCCCACGCCCTCGGGCGTGATCGTGGCGGCCTTCAGCCCGAGCCCGGCGCCGACGATCGCGCGCGCCGCTTCGTGGACGACCGCGTTGCCCGTCCGGCGGCGCGACTCGAGCGAGAGGTCGTAGCGCGCGAACTCGAGCTCGATCCCGATCGCCCCGGGAGCGAGCGTCCGGAGGCCCTCCTCGAGGAGCTCCTGACCCGTCTCGTCCCCCTCGAGAACGATGATCGTCCGGGCCTTCACGAGCCCCAGTCTAGGGCCTCGGGTGCACGCCGGCACCGGAATGTCGGCGTGCGTTCCGTCGTTTTCCCACTCGAGATGGAAGCGAGAACGCTCGGCGACATCCAGCGCGACCTCGAGGCTGCGGCCGAGCGCCGCGCCGCGCTCTGGAAGGAGCTCTCGCTCGCGCACGACCCGGATCAGGCGGCCGAGGTCGAGGAGCTGACGGAGCGGATCGAGTCGCTCTGGTCGGAGGCGAGGATCGCACGGTCCCGTGCACGGTTCGGCGCTCCCGAGGCGATCATCGCGCGCGCCCGAGCCGAGGAGCGGCTCGAGCGCGAGTACGCGAAGGTCGCCTGACGGGCGGCCGGGAGGCACGACCCCTCCGGGGAGCTCGCCGTGAGCGCCGTCGTCCGTGTCGGCACGTGCTCGTTCGCGGACGAGACGCTGACGAAGGTCTGGTACCCGCCGGGAACGCGGACCGGCGAGGCGCGGCTTCGCTTCTACGCCGGGCGCTTCGACACGGTCGAGATCGACGCTACCTACTACACGCTCCCCTCGCGGGAGACGGTGGCGCGCTGGGCCGAGCGAACGCCGCCCGGCTTCGTCTTCCACGTCAAGGCCTTCGGCATGATGACGCGGCATCCGGTCCGGCTCGAGCAGCTGCCGCCGGATCTCCGCGAGGCGGCTGCGGTGGACGAGCGAGGCCGGGTAGAGCACCCGTCGAGGGAGCTCCGGGCGGAGGTCTTCGCCCGCTTCCACGCGGCGCTCGAGCCGCTCCGTACCGCCGGCAAGCTCGGCGGGATCCTGCTGCAGTTCCCGCCGTACGTCGTTCCGCGGCCTGCCGCGTTCGAGTACCTCGGCTGGGCGCAGCAGCAGCTCCGCGGTGACGAGATGCTGGTCGAGTTCCGCCATCGGAGCTGGCTGGACGACACGAACCGAGCCGGCGTGCTCGCGTTCCTGGAGGAGCTCGGGGCCACGTTCGTCGTCGTCGACGCGCCGCGACTCGACGCGGCGAACGTGCTCCCCACAGTCGTCGCCGTCACGAGCGACTCCGCGTACGTCCGCATGCACGGCCGGAACGCGAGCACGTGGAACATTCGCGGGCGAAGCGCCGCGGAGCGGTTCGACTACCTCTATTCGGAAGCCGAGCTGCAGGAATGGGTCGAACCGTTGCGGGAACTCTCGGGAATGAGCAGCCGGGCATACGTCATGTTCAATACCAACGGACGAAGCACGATTCAGGACGAGTTGGGAAGCCAAAGCGTTGTCGCACAGGGACCGGCAAATGCGGTGATGCTGCGCAGGCTGCTGAGCGAAGCGGGATTGCCGGTCAGCACCGGCAACGCCTAGAAAGCTCGATCAGCGTTTTCACGGATTTTTTCCCCTTGCACATTCCATCTTGTCTCTCTATGATCCGGGCGGAAACAGAAGGCGGATCGGGAGGTGGAGTTGGCTCGCAAG
>JBBILK010000409.1:0-283 GCA_037444965.1 Actinomycetota bacterium
ACGAGCAGCGCCAGGAAAGCAATGAACCCTCGTCTTCTCACGTACTCCCTCCTCAGTTGTCGCCCTTCACCGTTTCGCCCGGCGTCCATCCCCCAGGTCGCCGGCCTGTCCCTCGAATGGCGCATTATGGCGCCCGCGTTCGAGGGGTTCAACCCCGGAGCTATCATGGGCCCCGCGCCGAAGTGGCGGAACTGGGAGACGCGCTGGACTCAAAATCCAGTGGGGCCTTGCCCCGTGCGGGTTCGATCCCCGCCTTCGGCATCAGGGCGCCCAGTGCTCCCCT
>JBBILK010000409.1:318-3284 GCA_037444965.1 Actinomycetota bacterium
GTTAGCGCGCTGCTCCGGACGACGATCCTCGGCGCCGCGTCGAGCCCGAGGGTGCGTGCCTTCGTCGGTCGGCACGGTATGCGTCTGGGCGCTGCCCGCTTCGTCGCCGGTGACACCCTCGACGAGTGCGTCGGCGTGCTCCGGCGGCTGAACGAGCAGGGGTTGCTCGCGAACACGACCCTGCTCGGCGAGGCGACGGCCGGCCGGGCCGGAGCCGCAGCGGTCGTCCGGGCCTACGAGGAGGTGCTCGAGCGGCTCGCGGCCGAAGAGCTCGAGGCGAACGTCGCGCTCAAGCTCACGCACCTCGGCCTCACGCTCGACGAGCAGCTGGCCCACGCGAACGTCCGGACGCTCGTGGAGCGGGCTGCGCGGCTCGGCAACTTCGTCCGCATCGACATGGAGGAGTCGCGCCACGCCGACGCGACGCTCCGCACCTACCGGCGGCTTCGCGAGGACGGCCTCGAGAACGTCGGCGTCGTGCTCCAGTCGTACCTCTACCGCAGCCCCGCCGACCTCGAGGCTCTGTCTCCGCTCCGGCCGAACCTGCGCCTCGTCAAGGGCGCCTACCTCGAGCCACGTGAGGTCGCCTACCGGGCCAAGGCCGACGTCGACGCCGCCTACCTCCGCCTCGCCGAGCGGGCGCTCTCGGGCGAGGGCTACACCGCGATCGCGACGCACGACGAGCGCATCATCCGGGCCGTGATCGGCCTCGCCGACCAGTGGGGTGTGCCGGCGCAGGGCCGGTTCGAGTTCCAGATGCTCTACGGCGTGCGCCCGCAGCTCCAGCGCAGCCTGGTCGAGCGCGGCTACCGCGTGCGCATCGCGACCCCCTACGGCCCGGACTGGTACCCCTACCTGATGCGCCGGCTCGCCGAGCGCCCGGCGAACGTGCTCTTCCTCGCGCGAAACCTCGTCCGCGGCTGAGATGAAGATCGCGATCCTCACGGGGGGTGGAGACTGTCCCGGCCTGAACGCCGTGATCAGGGCGGTGACGAGGCGGGCTCTCGACCGGGGCGACGAGGTGACCGGGATCCGCGAGGGCTGGCGGGGGCTCCTCGACGACCGGCTCGTGGAGCTCGGCCGGCGGGAGGTCTCGGGCATCCTCCCGCGCGGCGGGACGATCCTCGGCACGTCGAGGACCAACCCCTACAAGGTCGAGGGCGGCGTCGAGCGCGTGCTCGAGACGATGCGCTCGCACGCGATCGGCGCGCTCGTCGCCGTCGGCGGCGAGGACACCCTCGGGGTCGCCTCCCGCCTCCACGCCGAGCACGCGCTGCCCGTCGTCGGCGTGCCGAAGACGATCGACAACGACCTCTCAGCGACCGACTACACGTTCGGCTTCGACACCGCGGTCTCGATCGCGACCGAGGCGATCGACCGGCTGCACACGACCGCGGAGTCGCACAACCGCGTGATGGTGGTCGAGGTGATGGGGCGCCACACCGGCTGGATCGCCGTCATGAGCGGGATCGCGAGCGGCGCCGACGTCGTCCTCATCCCGGAGCACCCGCTCACGGTCGAGGCGGCCTGCGAGCAGATCCGCCGCCGCCACGCCCGCGGGAAGACGTTCTCGATCGTCGTCGTCAGCGAAGGCTACGAGCTCGCCTACGCCTCGGGCGAGACGAGGCTCGTCGCCCGCGCGCCGACGCCGACCGACCAGTTCGGCCACGCGCGCCTCGGGGGCGTGGGCGAGGTGCTCGCGGCCGAGATCGAGGAGCGAACCGGCTTCGAGACCCGGGTGACCGTGCTCGGCCACGTGCAGCGAGGCGGCACGCCGACCGCACGGGACCGCGTGCTCGCGACCCGCTTCGGCCTCAAGGCGGCGGACCTGGTGCACGAGGGTCGCTTCGGGACGATGGCGGCGCTGCGCGGCGACGAGATCGTCGCCGTGCCGCTGGCCGAGGCCGTGGCGGAGCTGAAGACCGTCCCGCGGGAGTGGTACGAGGTCGCCCAGGCGTTCTTCGGGTAGCCCTACGGGCCGGCGACGCGACCGACGAGCTCGCTGAGCACGACCGAGAAGTCCGGGCTTTGCACCGGCTCACGGACGACGACCGCGTCGACGCCCGCCCGCTCGAGCTCGAGGATCTGCTCCCGCGCCGTCACGCGGCTCTCCGAGATGACGAGCTTGCCGACCGGAACGTCGGGGAGCAGGTCGAGCGTCCGCTCGAGCTCGGCCTCCCCCTCGTCCGCGCCGCGCTCCGAGAGGATCAGGATGTCCGGATCGAGCCGCTCGAGCGCCTCTGCGAGCTCGTCCTCGTCGCGCACGTCGACCGCGCAGTCGAGACCGAGCTCCGCCGCGAGCTCCACGAGCTCCTCGAGCCGCTCCTCCTCGCCGGCGAGCTCCCCGAACACGAGCACGCAGGCGTCGGCTCCGGCGGCGCGTGCCTCCTCGAGCGCACGGGCCTCGACCTGGCCGCCGTGCACGAGCAGCGGCAGCTCGGTCGCGCCCCTCAGCGCCTGCACGTCGGCGACGGACTCGACGGCGAGCGCTTCCGCCCCGGCCGCCTCCGCCGCGCGGGCGAGCTCGACCAGATCCCCCTGGAGCAAGGGGATCACCGAGATGCCGTCACCCTCGGAGATCGCCTGACTGAAGCGTCGCTCGGGCCAGCCCCGCGAGGTCGCGCTCACGAGGCTCTCCGCAGCTCCGCGAAGCCCTGCATGATCTGCACCGCCGCCGACGTTCCGATCCGGCCGGCGCCGGCCGCGACCATCGCCTCGGCGTCCTCGACGCTCTCGATGCCACCCGTCGCCTTGACGCCCACGCTCTCGGGCAACGAGTCGCGCAGGAGCTCGACGTCGCGGAGCGTCGTCTCGCACTCGCCGAAGCCGGTGGAGGTCTCGACGAAGTCGGCGCCGGCATCCTCGGTGATCTTGCAGGCGAGCTTCTTGAGCTTGTCGTCGAGGTAGGCGCACTCGACGATCGCCTTCACCAGGCTGAGCCCGAGCCCCAGTCCCCGCTGCGAGCG
>JBBILK010000410.1:0-3266 GCA_037444965.1 Actinomycetota bacterium
CTCCGGGAAAAAATCCGCCCGGGGCAGGAGCCCCACGCCCTCGAGCAGCTCGCGCATGCGGGTGGACGGATTCGTCCAGCGTGACGCGGGAACGAGGAACCCCTCGGGGAGCAGCGGCGTCGCGACGAGCTCGAGCGTCCGCTCGGCCTGGGCTTCCTGCTGAACCTGCGTCATCGTCGTCCTTTCGTCGGGTCGGAGCTACTCGTTGTCGTGGTCGCGCTCGCAGTCGTGCGGGCAGTTGCACTCGGGCTGCGTGCGGGGCTTGGCGGGAACGGAGCTGGGCCGCTCGTGCTGGGTCGTGATCGCCGGGGTCATCCTGTCCACTCCTCTCACCGTAGTGGCAAGGCCGTTGCCGTCAAGGCAACTCGTGCCGCGTGCTCTGAGTGTAGGAGCCGGCCAGTCATCAGTCCAATCGCACTTCATGATCGTTTCCATAGATACTCGTGATATCTTGCTGGCATGCAGCTCGCGCAGCTCGAGGGCTTCGTCGAGATCGCCCGCCGCGGCAGCGTCACCCGCGCGGCCGAGGCGCTCTTCGTCACCCAGCCCGCGCTGACGGCGCGCCTGAAGAGCCTCGAGCGCCAGCTCGGAACGACCCTGTTCGTGCGTACCCGCCGCGGCGTCCGGCTCTCCGAGGCCGGCAGGACGTTCCTCCCCCACGCGCAGCGCGCGCTCGAGTCCGTTTCCGAGGGCCGCCGCCTCGTCGGCGAGGTTGCCCGCGGCGGGGGCCAGCTCGTGCTCGGCGCCGCGCCCGCCGTCTCGACCTACGTGCTGCCCGCGATCCTCGAGCGCTTCCACGCGGCCCACCCGGAGGTCCAGCTCTCCGTCCAGACCGGGCACTCCGAGCACGTCCTCGAGCTCGTCCTGCGCGAGCAGGTGCAGCTCGGGCTGATTCGCGCCCTCCGCCACCCGGAGATCGAGAGCGTGCCGCTCTACGAGGACGAGCTCGTGCTCGTCGTCCATCCGGGCCACCCCTTCGCCGCCCGCACCGAGATCGAGGTCGAGGAGATCGGCGGCGAGCAGCTGATCCTGTTCGACCGCGCGTCGAGCTACCACGACGTGACGGCCGCGTTCCTCCGCGAGGCAGGCGTCGCCCCGCGAGGCGTGATGGAGCTCGACAACATCGACGCGACGAAGCGAATGGTCCGTCAGGGCCTCGGGGTCGCGCTGATCCCGCACACGGCCGTCGCCGAGGAGCTCGGCGCCGAGACGCTGCGGGAGGTGCTGATCGTGGACGCCGAGCCGGTGCGCCGGCGGATCGTGGCGATCCGCCGCGGAGACGCGGGGTCTCCCGAGGGTGCGGTCGCGGCCTTCCTTGCCGCGCTCGAGGAGATGCGGCCCGAGCTGCAGCAGGCGGCCTCCGGGGCGTCCCGCTAGCCGGAGGCTCAGCGGCGGAAGAGACCGCGGCGGCGGCGCCCCGTCACAGGCCGCGGTGCGACAGCTGTGCCGTCGATGACCGCGGCCGGGACGTCGTGCGTCAGCCAGCGTGCGAATGCCTCGTCTCCGATCGCGGCCGCCGCCTCGCTCATTCCGATCCCGCGGATGTCCGGGGTGTGGGCGTCGCTCGCGATCAGGTGGGCGAGGCCGCGGTCGAGCAGGTCGAAGGCGGTCTCGCGGGATCTCCGTCCGGCCCGGCCGTCGATCACCGCCGCCGTCACCTGGGTCAGCGCGCCCGCGTCGACGAGCGGCCTCAGGCTCTCGGGAGCGGCCTGGACCTCGGCGTTGCGTTCCGGGTGCGCGAGCACGACTCTGATCCCGCGGACGGCGAGCTCCTGCAGGCGCAGCCCGAGAGCGAGCGGGAAGCCGTAGTACGGGAACTCGACGAGCAGCGCCTTCGGGTTTCCGCCGAGGCCGAAGCGTGCGAGCTCCTCGGGCGAGAGCCGCTCGAGCGCCTCGAGCGCGATCTCGCCTCCCCGCCGCACGTCGAGGGGGATGCCCGCCGCGGCGAGCTCGGCCCGGAGCTCGTCCGTCCGCTGCTCCATCGCCGCGGCCGTCGTCGGCCAGTCGTCGCGAACGTGGGGCGTCGCCGCGACGACCCGGATCCCGTCGCGCACGGCGGCGCGCGCCATCGCGAGCGCGTCGTCGAGCGTTCTCGAGCCGTCGTCGATGCCCGGGAGGATGTGCGTGTGGAGGTCGATCACGTTGCGGAGCGTAGCCGCCGGGCCTGCCGGAGCCGCAGGGGTCGCTCGGTAGACTCGAGCCGTGGTTTCCGCGCCCGCAACGGAGCCCTCGCGGCTCCGCACGTTCGCCCGCCTGCTCGGCTTCCTGCGCCCGTACCGCGTCTCGCTCGTTGCCTCGGTCGTCCTCGCCGTCGCCTCGCAGGCGGCGGGGATGGCGATCCCCTGGCTGACGGGGCGGGTGATCGACGAGGCGATCCCCGAGCAGGACGCCGAGGCGCTCGTGCTCTTCGTCGCGCTGGTCGCCGTCCTCGGCTTACTGAAGGCCGTGCTCATGGTCGGGCGGCGGTTCATCGCCGGGAACCAGTCGCTCGGCGTCGAGTTCGACATGCGCGGCGCCCTGTACGGCCACCTGCTCCGGCTCTCGTTTCGCTTCTTCGACCGCCACCAGACGGGGCAGCTGATGTCGCGGGCGACGGTCGACCTCCAGAACGTGCGCTTCTTCCTCGGCTACGGCCTCATCTTCATGACGCAGCACGTGCTCGTCGTCGTCGGCGTCACGTTCCTGCTCTTCCTGATCAACTGGGAGCTCGCGCTGATCGCGCTCGCGATCACGCCGGTGCTCGTCGCCGTCGCCTGGCGCTACAGCCACGTCTCGCACCCGGTGCTGCGCGACGTGCAGCAGCGGATCGCCGACATGACGACCGTCGCCGAGGAGTCGATCGTCGGCGCCGGCGTCGTCAAGGCGTTCGCGCAGGAGCGCCGCCAGGAGGAGCGCTTCCGCGAGCGCACCGAGGCGATCTTCCGCCAGTCGGTGAAGGCAACCCGCCAGCAGGCGCTCTACCTGCCGGCGCTCTCCTTCCTGCCGCTGCTCGCGCAGGCGGCCGTGCTGCTCGCGGGCGGGCGGCTCGTGATCGACGGGCAGCTCACGATCGGCGCCTTCGTCGCGTTCAACGTCTACCTGCTCATGCTCGTCTTCCCGCTCCGGATGCTGGGGATGTGGATCGGCCAGATCCAGCGCGCGACCGCCTCCGGCGAGCGGATCTTCGAGATCCTCGACGAGCCCGAGGAGATCCGCGAGCGCCCGGGAGCGCTCGAGCTCCCGGCGGGCGGCGGGCGGATCACGTTCGAGGATGTCACGTTCGCCTA
>JBBILK010000411.1:0-3259 GCA_037444965.1 Actinomycetota bacterium
CACGGGATGCACCGCGGCGGCTGCGGCACCGTCCAGGTCTGGGTCGCCCACCAGAGCGCCCCGGTCTTCCACATGTGCCTCGCCGACAACTCGAAGATCCAGACGGCCCAGGGCCTCTTCGGCGGCTACGCCCCGTCGGCGATGCCCGGCCTGAGCGCCCGGCATACGCGGCTGATCGAGCGCCTGGGCGAGAACGGGAAGGAGCTCGAGCTCGGCTTCGAGCCGCTCCTCGACTTCGTCGGAGACAACGCGAACGGGGAGCTCGCGATCGAGTTCATGGCGCGGACGACCCGCCCGTTCGACGAGGGCGACGTGATCTCGTTCGTCCTCTCCGGCGGCGGGGGCGGCTACGGCGACCCCCTGGACGCCGACCCGGAGTCCGTGCTCCAGGGGCTCACCGACCGCTCGCTCTCGGCCTGGTCGGTCGAGGCGATCTACCGCGTTGCCTACGACCACGAGTCCGGGCGGGTGGACGAGGAGGAGACGGCCAGGCGGCGGGCCGAGGAGCGCCGAGCGCGCCTCGCCCGCGGGCGCCGCTGGGACGAGTTCATCGAGGACTGGTCGCGGAAGCAGCCGCCCGAGGAGATCCTCACCTGGTTCGGCACCTGGCCCGAGGGTAACCCGACCGCGCCGCTGATCCGCCACTGAGGGAGCACGAGGAGGCGAGATGCCAGTTCCGACCGCTGAGGAGAAGCTCGCGATGCTCCGCGTGTCGCCGCCGACCCCGGATGAGCTCCGGGCGCTCGAGACGCTCCGGCCCGGCGACTACGAGATCGGCTTCCAGCGCACGAACGACATTCTCGACGAGGCGCTCGAGGTGTTCGAGCGCTCCTGCCGCTCGAGCATGGGCATCGCCGGCGACGTCATGGTCGCACTCTTCACCGCCCAGGGCGACCTCGTCAACGGCGTCTCCGGCACCTACCTGCACGCGATCATCCAGCCGATCATCATCAAGTTCATCCTCGCCAACTACGCGGAGAACCCGGGGATCGCGGACGGGGACATCTTCGCGGCGAACGACGCCCTCTACGGCGGCATTCACAACCCGGACGTGGTCGTCGTCCTGCCCGTGTTCCACGAGGGGCGGCTGATCGCCTGGTGCGGTGCCGCGAACCACACGACGGAGACGGGAGCGGTCGAGCCGGGCGGCATGCCCGTCTCGGCGGTCTCGCGCTTCATGGAGGGCATGAACCTCCCGCCGGTCCGGGTCGGCCAGAACTTCCGGCTCGGCAAGGACTGGATCGAGCTCTTCAACGCGTTCGGGATCAGAGCGCCGGCCATGGTCACGACCGACCTCATGGCCCGCTCCACCACTGCCGACCGGGCGCGCCGGCGCATCCTCGAGCTCGCCGACCGCGAGGGACCTGACTTCGTCGTCGGGCTCTTCCGCAAGATGCTCCAGGTGGCGGAGGAGGGCGCCCGCAAGCGGATCGCCTCCTGGCCCGACGGCACCTTCCGGGCGGTCGCCTTCGGCGACGCGATCGGCAACGAGCTCGGGCTCGTCCGCTCGGCCAGCCTGACGATGACGAAGCGGGACGACACGCTCGTCCTCGACTTCAAGGGCACGTCGCCGGAGGTGCCCTCCTCGTACAACGCCCACGTCCAGGCGGCGCTCGGGCACTTGGCGAACTACGTCTACTCGTACATCTTCTACGACCTGCCGATCTCGAGCGCGACCTTCGCCCCGATCGAATGCCGCTTCCCCAAGGGGACGCTCCTCAACCCCGACGACCGGGCCGCCACGTCGTGCTCGGTGATGATCTCCGGCGGGGTGATGAGCGTCGCGCCGAACGCCTTCGCGAAGCTGATCTTCTCGACGCAGGACTGGATCCGTGTCTCGGCCTCGGCGGCGAACTCCGGCAACGGCTCCGTCGTCGCCGGCCTGAGCCAGTGGGGCCTCCCGTTCGCCGACCTGCTCGCCTATTCCCTGAACACCGACGGGCAGGGCGGCCGGGCCTGGGCTCCCGGCATGAACGCGTGCCACTTCTCGTGGGCTCCGTTCGGGCGAGCGCCCGACGTCGAGCTGATGGAGAACGAGTTCCCGATGCTGATCCCGATCTCCCAGCACCTCGTCGACTCGGGCGGGCACGGGAAGCAGCGGGGCGGGTGCGGCACCGTCCAGGCGTGGGTCGCGCACGGCGCCGAGCCCGTGTTCTTCATGTGCGTCGCCGACAACTCGAAGATCCAGACGACGCAGCCGCTCTTCGGCGGCTACGGGCCCGCGACGCTTCCCGGGATCGGGATCCGCCACCCCGAGCTGATGCGCCGCCTGCGCGAGGAGCCGGCAGCCTTCGACCTCGATCTCGGGACGCTCCTCGACGAGAGCGTGGTGGGTGGCGAGCGCGAGATCGAGTTCATGGGCCGCTCGGTTCGCCCCTACGACGAGCACGACGTGATCTCGTTCGTCTTCGCCGGCGGCGGCGCCGGCTACGGCGACCCACTCGACGCCGACCCGGATTCCGTGCTCGCAGGGATCACCGAGCACGCGATCTCGGAGTGGGCGGCCAGGGAGATCTACCGGGTCGTGTACGACCCGGAGTCTGGGAAGGTCGACCGCGAGGAGACCGAGCGGCTCCGCGACGAGGAGCGCCGGGCGAGGCTCGCGCGCGGTCGCCCCTACGCGGAGTTCCTCACCGAGTGGTCGGAGCGCAAGCCGCCCGAGGAGATCCTCCGCTGGTTCGGCACCTGGCCGGAGGGCAGGCCGACCGCGCCGCTGATCCGGCACTGAGGAAGTGGACGCGACCCGACGATGACGGCTGCGACGTTCCCAGGCAGTAGCCCCGCCCAGGCACTCCAGGCGGCACTCCGGGGCCGGCCCGAGCGGCCGCTCGTCGTGCCGCTCGCCTCCGCCGTCGCCGGCGAGCTCCAGGACCTCGACCCGAGGGCCGTGCTCTCCGACCCCGGCAAGCTGAGCACGCTCGTCCGCGAGGTCGTGCGCTCGCTGAACGCCGATGCGGCCGTCGCCGAGTTCGGCACCCGCTGGGACGCCGAGGCGCTCGGGATGTCCCTGGACTGGGCCGCCGGGTTCCCGCCCGTGCCGCGCGGACGGATCGCGGCGGGTGGCCAACCCGACCTCTCCGCGCCGCGGGCCGCCGTCGTCCTGGACGTCGTGCGCCGGCTGCGCGCGCTGCTCGAGACCACCGATGGCTTCGCCATCGCCGACGCAGACCTCCGGATCCGGGGTCCCGGCGAGTTCCTGGGCACGCGCCAGAGCGGGCGCATTCCGGATCTCCGGCTGGCGGACCTGCTGCGGGACGCT
>JBBILK010000412.1:0-3250 GCA_037444965.1 Actinomycetota bacterium
TCGAGGGCCGCAACCGTGCGCCGGTAGACGTCCTCGAGAGTGCGCTCCTCGTTGTAGACGGGGATCACGACGGAGATCGCGGGAACGCCGCCGGCAGCGGGCGCGGCAAGAGGGCTTGGCGCGAGCTCGGTGGGCGTCATGACCAGGGAAGCACCGGGGGGCGCATCGATGCTAGCAGCCGCTAGCGACCCGAAGTCCCTGCAACCGGGCCGGATGCGGGGTATGCGGCGAGGTCGCGGAGGCTGTAGCCGAACTCCGTCACGGCGCCCTCGAAGCGCAGGCGCAGGGCCAGCGTCCGCAGACCGAGCGCGCGCCAGCGGGCGAAGTAGAGCTCGTTGCCGTCGCTCCGTACCTCCAGCGCCGCAGGGAGCGGCTCGAGGCCGAGGAAGGCGAGCACCCTCGCCAGGCAGGCGTCGGGATCGGCGGCGAGCTCCTCGTAGCTGACGACGAGGAGGCGCGCGAGCCGCGACCGGTCGGCCTCGAACGTCCGGTGGCAGACGAGCCAGTGGCGAAGCAGCGCGGCGAGCGACGTCCGCGACCACTTCTGCGTCGCGAGCGAGACGGCGACCGGGTGGCGGACGACCATCACGAAGGAGGCCTCCGGGTAGAGGGCCTGCAGGAACCGCGTTCGGATCAGGTTCGGGGGCGATTTCTCGACGAGGACGGGCCTGGCCAGGTCCCAGTGCGGCGCCCACTCCGAGAGCAGCCGCTCCCGGTTCTCCGCGCTGACGAGCTCGGAGCCCTCGGTCAGGTGCGCCTCCCGGCGGAAGCCGAACCTGCCCGGCCCACCGTACACGTGCGCGGGCGGGTAGACGGACTGGAGGTGCTGCCCCTCGTCGGCCGGCACGCCGGTACCGGCGAAGCCGCTCGCCAGAGGATGCTCGGCGATCAGGTTCGCGAGCAGGGTCGTGCCGCTGCGGTGGAGACCGCCGACGAACACCAGGCGGTGGCGCGAGAGGTCGAGCACCGGGTGAGAGTACCGGGTCACTAGAATGGCGCCCCGTGCCCTCGCAACGGTTGCGCCTGCTCGGAGTCGGCCCGGGGCGCTCGATCAACTTCCTCCGCTGGGCCTGGCGCCTCACCGAACGCGGGCACGAGGTTCACATCGTGAGCGACCAGCTGACAGCGCGTCCCGCCGAGCTCGAGGGCATCGTCGCCCACGATCTGTGCCGCCTCGAGCCGCTGACACGCGTCAGAGGCGTCCGCCGCCTGCGGCTCGTGCCGGCGCTCGCCGGCCTGGCGGCGCGGCTCGATCCCGATCTCGTCCACGCGCACTACCTCCTCCCGTACGGGTGGTGGGCGGCCCGGGCGAACCTCCACCCGCTCGTCGTCAGCCCGTGGGGAACCGACATCCTGCTCGACAGCCGCAAGCCGCCGGGACAGGCTCGCGCGGCGCGGGCGATCGCGGCCGCCGACTTCCTCGTCGTCAACTCGCGGGTGAACCAGGAGGCGTCGATCCGCCTCGGCGCCGATCCCGCCCGGATCGAGCAGATCGTCTGGTACGCGGAGCTCGACCGCTTCGCTCCCGAGCGTCGCGACCCCGGCTTCCGGGCGCGGCTCGGCTGGCCCGACGACGCCCTCGTCGTCCTTTCCCTGCGCAACTTCCGGCCCGACACGCACGTCGACCTCGTCGTCTCCGCCTTCGCTGCCGTCGCACGGCAGGAGCCGCGGGCGCGGCTCTTCCTCGCCGCCCGCAGCGGCCCCCTGCGGGCGCAGGTGGAGAGCCTGATCGACGAGCTCGAGCTGCGCCCGCTGGTCGCGATCGGGTTCGCCGCACCGGACGAGCTGCCCGGCGTCGTCGCCTCCGCGGACGTGGTCGTGCAGATGACGGAGTCGGACTCGACTCCGGCCTCGCTCCTCGAGGCGATGGCGAGCGGGCTTCCGGCCGTCTGCGGCGAGGCGCCGTCCCTGGACGAATGGGTCGCCCAGGGGAACGGAGCCGAGCTCGTCCCGCCGGGAGACGTCGAGGCGCTCGCCGGCGCGCTCGCGAAGGTGCTCGGCGACGCCGATCTGCGGCGCGCCTACGGGGAGCGGAACCGGCGCGTCGTCCACGAGCTCCTGGCCGATCCTGGCGCGTCGCTCGAGGCTCTCTACCTGAGGCTGCTCGAACGGTGAGGATCCTCTGCTTCGGCTTCGACGGGGCCGACCACGCGCTCGTTCGCGACCTCGTCGCTCGCGGCAAGCTGCCGACGATCGGGCGGCTCGCCCGGGAGGGAACCTTCGGCCCGCTTCGCTCGACCATCCCCGCGGTGACGCCGACCGCCTGGTCCTCGTTCCTGACCGGCCTCAACCCGGCCGGCCACGGGATCTTCAACTTCTCGACGAATCCGAACCGGAGCGTCCAGCGGCTCGAGAGCGCCGCGAGCCGGGCGGGCACGCCGCTCTGGCGGCGGCTGGGCCCGGCCGGCATTCGCTCCGCGTTCGTCCTTGTCCCGTTCACCTACCCGGCCGAGCCGATGGACGGGATCCTGGTCACGGGCTACGGGGGGCCGGCCCGCCCCGAGATCGTGCCGGGCGCGGCCGCCGCCAGGATCTTCGACGCGTACCCGGGACTCGTCACGGCCCACCACCCGCTGCACGAGCGCTGGTGGGAGGACTTCGGCGCGTTCAACGCCCGCCTGCTCGAGCACGTCGAGCACACTGCCGGCGTCTGCCGGCTCGCGCTCGAGCTCGAGCCCGAGCTGCGGCTGCTCGTGGTCGACTTCATGAGCTCCGACCACGCCGGGCACCTCGCCTACAACCGGTTCGACCCGGGACATCCCGCCCACGACCCGCACCAGGCCGGCGACGAGCTCGTGCAGGTCTACGAGGCGGTCGATCGTGCGTGCGGCGAGCTGATCGAGGAGGCGGGCCGGCGCTGGGGCGAGGAGCCCACGGTCGTCGTCCTCTCGGACCACGGGATGAAGCCGATCTACTGGAGCTTCCACGTCAACCGCTGGCTCGAGCAGGCCGGCCACCTCCGCTTCCGCCGCCGCTCCCTGCAACCGTTCCGGAGAGGCCCGCTCGACTTCGCTGCCCGCGTCGACCAGCGCCTCGCTCGCACGAGGCGGCGCTGGGGACAGCTGCTCGACCTCGTGCCGTTCCTCCCCAGGCCCGCCGCCGACCGCGCCTTCGCCGACGTCGACTTCGGGCGCTACCCGACCGCCGAGCCCTGGACCGACCTCCCGATGACGCGCGACGGCGACTGGCTGGTGGCGGCGCTGCCGCACCAGCCGCCCGCGGCCAAGCTCGAGTACCAGGTGCGGCTGCG
>JBBILK010000413.1:0-3249 GCA_037444965.1 Actinomycetota bacterium
CCTGGGACGAGTTCACCGCCGTCAACGCGGGGCACGGCGGCCGTGGCTCGTCGCGCTTCACCGGCGGGCTCGAGACCTCCCGCTACCAGGCCTGGCGGATCGCCTGGCACGAGGTCGAGCGCGACCCGCTCACTGGGGTCGGCATCGACAACTACGCGGTCGACTTCCTGCGCGAGCGCGAGACCCGCGAGGTGCTGACCTCACCTCACAGCGTGGAGCTGAAGGTTCTCTCGCAGACGGGGGCGGTCGGCGCAGCGCTTCTCCTCGCCTTCCTCGTCCTCGCCGTCCGCGCCGCCTGGCGGACGAGCGCCGAGCGGGCGACGTACGGCGGGGCGATCGCGGTCGCGTCGCTCGCGTCGTTCGCCTACTGGCTCGTCCACGGCTCCGTCGACCGGTTCTGGGAGTTCCCGGCGCTCGCGATCCCCGCGTTCGCCCTGCTGGGCCTCGCCGCGTCCGTCGACCGGCAGCCGGCGAGCTCGACTGCCCGCCCTCCCGCGCGCTCGCTCAGGCTGGCAGCGTTCGTCGGCCTGCTGGTCGTCGCCGCCTGCGCCGCCGCCACGCACGTGTTCCCCTGGCTCGCCGCGCGGGACGTCGACCGCGCAGCCTCCGACTGGCGCTCGGATCCGGCGGCGGCGCTCGTCGTCCTCGACCGCGCCGCGCAGCTGAATCCCCTCAGCGACCGGCCCGACACCGCCGCCGGCGTCGTCGCCGCTCGAGCGGGTGAGCTCGACCGCGCCCGCTCCTCGTTCGCGCGGGCGCTCGAGCGCAATCCGTCGAGCTGGTACGCGCGGCTCGAGCTGGCCGCGCTCTCCTCGCTCGCCGGGCAGCGTGAAGAGGCGCTGCGGCTGCTCGAGGAGGCCCAAGTGCTCAACCCGCGCGAGGAGGCGCTCGCCGAGGTTGCCGCCCGGATCCGCGGCGGGGAGCAGGTCTCGCCCGCCGTGATCGACGAGCTCTTCCCACGGTACGATGCGCGCCTCTGAGGACGCAGGGCTCGCGCGGTCGCCCGGCGGAGCTGGGGACGGCCCGGCCCGGCCCCGGCTGCTCCTGCTGATCACCCTCGATACGACCGGTGGAGCCCAGGCCTACGTCGCCGCGCTCATTCCCCGGCTCGCCCGGAGCTTCGAGCTCACCGTCGCGGCACACGGCTCCGGACCGCTTCGCGCGACCGCGGCACGCGAGGGCGCCCGCTTCGTCGAGCTCCGCCACCTGCGCCGCCCGATCAGCCCGGGCCACGACCTGCTGGCGGTCGTCGAGCTCGCGCGCCTGTTCCGCCGCGAGCGGCCCCACATCGTGCACGCGAACAGCTCGAAGGCCGGGATCGTCGGGCGGCTGGCGGCTCCGCTCGCCCGGGTGCCGATCCGGATCTTCACCGTCCACGGCTGGGCCTACTCCGCCCACGAGGGCCTCGCGTCGCTCCTCTACCTCGTCTCGGAGCGACTCGTCCGGCCGCTGACGACGGCCACCGTCTGCGTGGCCGAGAACGAGCGCGCCGTCGGCGTGGCGCGCCGCACGTGCCGCGCCGACCGGACGGTCGTGATCCCGAACGCGGTCGACGTCGGCTCGGCGCCGAAGGCCAGGCTCGAGGGAGACCCGCCGACGATCGTGAGCGTCGGGCGCCTGGCGGCACCGAAGGACTTCGTCACGCTCGTTCGGGCGCTCGGCCGTCTCCGGCGTGGCTCGTTCCGGGCGCTGATCGTCGGCGACGGGCCCGACCGGGCGAGCGTCGAGGCGGAGCTCGAGCGCCTCGGGCTCGGGGGTGACGTGACCCTGCTCGGCGAGCGGGAGGACGTGCCCGCGCTCCTGGCCGCCTCCGATGTCTTCGTGCTCTCGTCGCTCTCGGAAGGGATGCCGATCTCGATCCTCGAGGCGATGGCCGCCGGCCTGCCGCTCGTCGCCTCCCGGGTCGGCGGCGTTCCGGAGCTCGTCGTCGACGGCGAGACGGGGCTGCTCGTGCCACCGGGCGATGCCGAAGCGCTCGCCACGGCCCTCGCCCGGCTCGTCGCGGAGCCGGAGCTACGGCGCAGGCTCGGACGGACCAGCCTCGACCGGGCGGTCGAGCGGTTCGACCTGCCTGCCTTCCAGGACGCCCACCTCGAGCTCTACCGGGCGCTGCTCGCCGCGCGAGGGCTTCCCTCGCCCATCCCGTAGCGGGCACGCCGGTAGCGGCTCCGCAGCAGCAGCGGCGTATCGTGGCCGCCGCCGAGCTTCGCGCGGAAGTCGAGCAGGCGGTCGCGCGCGTCGATCTGGATGCGCCGGAGGGCCAGGCGGTCCGTGGCCGCCGAGTTCACGCCCGGCTCGCACGAGACCGCGATCCGGAACCCCGCCTGGGCGACGAGCTCGCGCTCTCGTGGGCCGAAGAGGCCCGCCGGGTAGCAGAACGCCGAGACCGCGCGGCCGAGCCGGGCCTCGAGCGCGACCTTCGAGCCTGCGATCTCGCGTCTCGCCTCCGCCTCGTCGAGCGCGAGCAGGTTCGGGTGAGTCACCGTGTGCGCCTCGAACGAGAGCGTGTGCCCGCGGTCGAGGTCGGCGATCTCGTCCCAGCCGAGCAGCGGCGGCTGCCGCTCGTACCACGAGAGCGGAACCGTCCCGTCGATCACCCCGGTCGCCAGGAAGACGGTCGCTCGGAAGCCGTGGTCGGCGAGGACGGGAAGCGCGTTCTCGGCGACGTCGCGGTAGCCGTCGTCGAAGCTCAAGCAGACGACTCGCGAGGCCGGAGCGCCTTCCGCGAGCAGGCGGGCCGCCTCGACCACGTCGACCGCCCGGTAGCCCTCGCCGGCCAGGAACGCCATCTGGTCGCGGAAGCGCGACGGCGTCACGGCGAGCTCGTCGCGGTCGCGGGAGACCCGGTGGTAGAAGAGGAAGCGGATGCCGCTCGTGTCCGCGCGGCCGCGGGTGGTGAGCAGCCAGCGGCCGGAGCGCGCCCGCACGAGGAGCGCCTTGCCCGAGTAGAGCCACCCGGGGCCGACCCCGAGCGATCCCGGGCGACCGGCGGGAGCGCCCTCCTCCATCACCAGCGCTGGAGCCGGGTGGCTGGTCGTTCGAGTTCGAGAACGACATGTACCCGGACGTGGACGACACGGCGGAGGTGCTGATCGCGCTGGCCCGCACGCGGATGACCGACCCCGCGCAGGAGGCCCGCAAGCTGGCGGCGATTGAGCGCGGCAAGCGCTGGCTGATCGGAATGCAGTCGGCGAACGGCGGCTGGGGCGCCTTCGACAAGGACAACACCCGCCGCCTGACAAACGAGAT
>JBBILK010000414.1:0-315 GCA_037444965.1 Actinomycetota bacterium
CCGCCGGCAAGGCCATCTTCGACTCGGCGGGCTGCGGCGGCTGCCACACGCTCGCGGACGCCGGGACGGCGGGCACGGTCGGGCCGAACCTCGACGACTCGAAGCCCGACGCGGCGACTGTCTTCGACCGAGTCACGAACGGTCGCGGCGCGATGCCGCCGTTCGGCGGCCAGCTGACGGAGCAGGAGATCGCGGACGTGACGGCGTACGTCGTCGAAGCGACATCGGGCTGACGCTTCCGGACGGCTTTCCCCTCGACCCCGAGGTCGTCGTCTGCGACCTCGATCGCACGCTGATCGCAGACGATCTCGTGAT
>JBBILK010000414.1:325-3245 GCA_037444965.1 Actinomycetota bacterium
CAGGCGGCGATCGACGCCGCCCGGGCGGCCGGGATCCGCGTGCTCGTCGCGACCGGCCGGATGTTTCGCTCGGTGCGGCCGTACGTGACGGCCGCCGGGCTCGACGACCCCGTGATCTGCTACCAGGGCGCCGCGGTCGTCGAGCCCCGGACGGGCGTCTTCCTCCGGCACGAGCCGATCCCGCTCCAGCTCGCGCGCGAGGTGATCGCCGCCGTGCAGGCAGAGGGGTTCCAGCTCAACGTCTACGTCGACGACCGGCTGTACGTGGCGAGCGTGACGGCCGAGGCCGAACGCTACGCGCGCTTCCAGAAGCTCGACATCAACCCGGTCGGCCCGCTCCTCGACTGGCTGGCCGCGCCGCCGACGAAGCTCGTCGCGATCGGCGAGCCGGAGGAGCTCGATACGCTCGAGCAGCGGATGAAGGCGCACTTCGACGACCGGCTCTTCATCGCGAAGTCGCTCCCGATCTTCCTCGAGTTCGCGCAGCAGGGCATCACGAAGGGGTCCGGGCTCACGTTCGCCGCCGACCACCTCGGCTTCGCGCTCGAGCGCACGGTCGCCTTCGGCGACGGCGAGAACGACGTCGAGCTGCTCGAGGCCGCCGGCTACGGTGTCGCCGTCGAGGGCTCCCACCCGCGCCTGATCGAGGTCGCGGACTGGCTCTGCCCTCCCGCAGAGGAGGAGGGCGTGGCGCAGGTGCTCGAGGCGATCGTAGACTCCCGGCCGTGATCGACATCCGCGCCGCCCGGAACGATCCCGACGCCTGGCGCGCCGCGCTTGAGCGCAAGGGGGCCGCCGAGGCCTTCGACGCGCTCATGGAGGCCGACGGCGCCTGGCTCGCCCTCGTCCCGCAGGTCGACGAGCTGCGCTCGCGGACGAAGCTGAAGGGCAAGCCGACGCCGGAGCAGGTCGAGGAGCTGAAGGCGACGAAGACGGAGCTCCAGCGTCTCGAGGAGGAGCTCGCCGCGGCCGCGGCGCGGCGCGACGAGCTGCTCTCGCTCGTGCCGAACCCGCCCGATCCGTCCGCGCCGGACGGCTTCACGGAGGAGGATGCTGCGGAGGTCAGGCGGGTGGGCGAGCCGCGGCAGTTCGAATTCGAGCCCCGCGACCACCTGGAGCTCGGCTCGATCGACATGGAGCGGGGCGCACGCCTCTCCGGCTCGCGCTTCGCGTACCGCATGGGCGCCTTCGCGCTCGCGGAGCTCGCGCTCTACCGCTTCGCGCTCGACCGGCTCGCCGGCAAGGGCTTCGTGCCGGTGATCCCGCCGGTGCTCGTGCGCGAGGCCGCCATGTACGGCACCGGCTTCCTTCCCACCGACGAGGTCAACATCTACGCGGTCGAGCGCGACGAGCTGTACCTGACCGGCACCTCCGAGGTCGCCCTCGCCGCGCTCCACATGGGCGAGATCCTCGACGAGTCCGAGCTGCCGCTGCACTACGCCGGCTACTCGACCTGCTTCCGGCGCGAGGCAGGCGCCGCCGGCAAGGACACGCGCGGGATGTTCCGCGTGCACCAGTTCGACAAGGTCGAGATGTTCGTCTTCTGCCTGCCCGAGCGATCGGGCGACGAGCACGAGCTCCTGCTCTCGCTCGAGGAGGAGCTCGTCGCCGAGCTCGGGATCCCCTACCGGGTGGTCAACATCGCCGCCGGCGACCTCGGCGCCGCCGCCGCGAAGAAGTACGACATCGAGGCGTGGTTCCCGTCGCAGGGCCGCTACCGCGAGATCACGTCCACCTCGAACACGACCGACTTCCAGGCTCGCCGGCTCGACGTCCGCTACCGGGGCGAGAAGGGCGTGCGACACCTGCACACGCTGAACGGCACCGCCGTCACCGCGCGGGCGCTGCTCTCGGTCCTGGAGAACTTCCAGGACGAGGGCGGCGAGGTCGCCGTGCCGGAGGTGCTGCAGCGTTACGGCGCTCCGGCACGGATCTCGGTGAAGGCCTGAGACCGATGTGCTACAAATGTGTAACATGGTTTCTCGCGCGACCGTCGGCGTTCGTGAGCTCCGCCAGCATCTCAGCGTGTACCTCCGGCGGGTGGAGCGCGGCGAGTCGTTCCAGGTCACCGAGCGCGGCCGCCCGGTCGCCGTCCTCGGCCCCCTGCCCGAGAGGCTGGGAGTCCTCGACCGCCTGATCGCGGAGGGTCACGCCCGTCCCGGCCGGGGCGACATCCGTGACATCCTGCCGCCGAAGCCGCCCAAGACGCCGCTACGGATGAGTCTCAGCGAGGCCCTGGAGAAGCTGCGGGCCGAGGAACGCTGAGCTGACCCGCGTTCTCTACCTGGACGCCTCCGCCCTGGTCAAGCTCGTCCTCCCCGAGGCCGAGTCCCAGGCGCTCGAGGCCGAGCTCGCCGACGGGCCGAACGTCGTGACGAGCGTGATCGGGCTCGTCGAGACACTGCGCGCAGCTGCAATGGCAGCGGATCCGGAGATCGTCCTCGCCGCCGATTCCGTCCTCGCGAAGACGACGGTCGTCGAGGTGACCGAGGCGATCGGAGAAGCCGCGGCGCGCGTCCAGCCGACCACGCTTCGAAGCCTCGACGCGGTCCATCTGGCGACGGCGCTCACGCTCGGCCCGGAGCTCGACGCCTTCGTCGCCTACGACCGCCGCCTGACCGAGGCGGCCGAGGCGCTCGGCCTTCGCGTCCTGCGCCCCGGCGCGACCGGCTAGCTCGCGCGAGCCGCCGAGTACACTGGCCGCGGGCGGGGTGGCCGAGCGGTCGAAAGCAGCGGTCTTGAAAACCGCAAGGCTCCCGAAAGGAGTCTCGTGGGTTCGAATCCCACCCCCGCCGCTTCCCGCCGCGAGTGCGCCGCCCGCTGGTGGTGGCACGACGGCTCGCGGGTCAGGAGGGGCGCGAGCCGTCTCCGCGACCAGTTCCCGGTCGCTGCTCGCCGGCCTTGACCTGAGCCCGACGCC
>JBBILK010000415.1:0-3240 GCA_037444965.1 Actinomycetota bacterium
CAAGCCGAGCACATCCCCGTCCACCTGGGCGCGATGCCGGAGGCGGTCGCGGCCGTCATGGCACGGAATCCGCAGCCCGGCGAGGTCTTTGCCGTGAACGATCCGTTCACCGGCGGGACGCACCTGCCCGACATCACGCTGGTCTCGCGGACGGAGCTCGGCTTCGCCGTCTCGCGGGCGCACCACGCGGACGTCGGCGGGATGGAGCCGTCGAGCCTTCCGGCCGCGTCGCGGGAGCTCTACCAGGAGGGCGTCGTCATTCCACCCGTGCGGCTCGACCCGGAGGTCGAGACGCTCCTGCTCGCGAACATGCGGAATCCCGACGAGCGGCGGGGCGATCTCCGCGCCCAGGTCGCCGCGCAGCGGCTCGCCGAGCGGCGGGTGGCCGAGCTGTGCCGGAAGCACGGGCGGGAACAGGTGGAAGCCGCCGCCGACGAGCTGCACGCCTACTCGGAGCGGCTCGTCCGGGCGGCGATCGCGGGTCTCCCCGACGGCCGCTTCGAGGCGTCGGACCGGCTCGAGCCGATCGAGGGCGAGCTCGAGCTGCGGGCCGCGGTCACGATTCGCGGCGACGAGCTCGAGATCGACTTCACGGGAACCTCGCCCCAGCACGAAGGCAACCTCAACTGCCCGCTCGCGGTCACGCGCTCCGCGTGCTTCTTCGTCGTTCGCTGCTTGACCGAGCCCGACATCCCCGCGTCCGGTGGCGCCTACGTCCCGGTCTCGGTCCGGGCACCGGCGGGCTCCCTCGTCAACGCCCGCCCGCCGGCGGCGGTCGTAGCGGGGAACACGGAGACCTCGAGCCGGATCACCGACGTCCTCTTCGCCGCGTTCGGCCAGGCCGTCGACGTCCCGGCCCAGGGCCAGGGCACGATGAACAACGTCACGCTCGGAAACCGGCGCTTCACCTACTACGAGACGATCGCCGGCGGGCAGGGCGCCTGCCCGGATTCCGACGGACTCTCGGCCGTCCACGTCGCGATGTCGAACGCCCTCAACACGCCCGTCGAGGCGCTCGAGCTCGCCTACCCGATTCGCGTGCGACGGTACGCGCTTCGCCTCGGCTCGGGCGGCGCCGGTCGCCACCGGGGCGGGGACGGCGTCGTCCGGGAGCTCGAGGCGCTCGAGCCGTGCCGGCTCTCGATCCTGAGCGAGCGCCGACGGCACCGGCCGCAGGGCGCGAGCGGCGGGCTGCCCGGTGCCGCGGGCCGCAACCTCCTGAACGGCGAGGAGCTCCCGCCGAAGGTGACCCGCAGCCTCGCGCCGGGCGACGTGCTACGAATCGAGACACCCGGCGGCGGGGGGCACGGCTCGCCCTGAGGGCGCGGCTCGCCGGTGAGAGCTCCCGCCCAGACGAGAGGAGGGGTATGGCCCGCTACACGATCAGGCACGTCGACGAGATGGAGCACCCGTGGCCGAAATGGATCCTCGCCCGCAGGTCGCTCGAGCTCGCGTCGTTCGGCATGAACGTCGCCGAGCTGCAGCCGGGGGAGCAGATCCCCGAGCACCAGGAGACCGACCGTGATCAGGAAGAGGTGTTCGTCACGCTCGCGGGCGAGCCCGCGATCGTGATCGACGGCAGCGAGCATCCGGCTCCCGAGGGAACCTTCGTCCGGCTCGATCCGGAGCCGAGGCGCTACGTCGTCAACCGGGGAGACACCGTCGCACGCGTGCTGATCGTCTCCGCTCCGAGGACGAGCGGGTACGAGCCGATGGACTGGGCCTGACCGCCGGCGTCCCGCTCAGAGCGTCACGCCCTCGAGCGCGAGCAGGGCGCGCTTTCGCTCGAGGCCGCCGCCGTAGCCGACGAGCCTCCCGTCCGACCCGAGAATGCGGTGGCACGGCAGCACGATCGGCACCGGATTGCGGTTGAGCGCGCCGCCGACGGCCCGCGCCGCCCGCGGCCGCCCGAGACGCGCCGCCAGCCCGCCGTAGGTGTCCGTCGTGCCGTAGCGGACGCGGGCGAGCTCCGTCAGCACGTCGCGCTGGAACGCGGGCAGCGGCCGGAGATCGACGTCGAGGCCGAACTCCTGCCGCTCGCCGTCGAAGTACTCGGCGAGCCGCCGGCGCACGACGTCGAGCGGCCGGCTCGCCCGGAGGACGCGCGCACCGAAGTCACGAGCGAGGGTCTCGACAGCCCGGTCGGGCTCGGGGTCGAACGAGACCCGGCAGAGCCCCGCCTCCGTCGCGGCAACGAGGAGCGTCCCGACCGGGGAGTCGGTGAGGTCGTAGGCGACGTCGAGCAGCCCCTCGGCGGCGGCGCGGTCGCGGAAACGGCGGTCGAGATCGGACGACACGGTCACGGCGAGATCCCCTTTCGTCTGAGCCGCCGGACGCCCGACGAGACGGCCTGGCGAGCAGCCACCTCGCTCGAGCCGAGCGCGGCGGCGAGCTCGGCGTAGGGGAGGTCGTAGCCGTACCGCAGGACGACGGCGGCGCGCTCGGTCGGGGGTAGCTCGCCGGTGAGGTGGTCGAGCGCGGCGTACGGCGGCAGCTCGTCGTCGGCGCCGAGCTCGGGGAGCGGGCCCTCGGGGCGAGCACGCCGGCGCTCGTCGATCACGACGCGGGTCGCGATCGTGAACAGCCAGGCGCGCAGGTGCCGGCCCGACCGGAGCGCCGGATAGCCGCGGAGCGCTCGCAGGAACGTCTCCTGGAACGCGTCGTCGGCGCGGTCCGCTCCGGCCAGGCGCCGCAGGTAGCCGTAGATCTCGTCCCGGTGCTGCTCGTAGGTGCGCTCGAACGGGGGCACGGTCACGACCTCCATCATCACCTGGAACGCGCGAGCCCGCCCGGTTGTGAGGCCGCGCCCTCGAGCTCCGGAAACGGCCCTTCCGGGGTTGTCAAGTGGATCAAAGTGGAGTAAAGTGGGGTGAAGTGGGGATCACGATCCCGGCGTCCACATGTTCCTCGGCGAGTACGAACACACCCTCGACGACAAGAACCGGCTCACGCTGCCGGCGAAGTTCCGCGACGCATTCGCGGACGGGGGCGTCGTGACGCGGGGCATGGACGGGTGTCTCGTCGTGTACACGAAGGCCGGCTGGGAGGAGTTCGTCTCGGTTCGGCTCCAGGGCCTCGACCCCTTCAGCCGGGAGGCGCGCCAGATCGCCCGCTTCCTCTTTGCCGGCGCCGCCGAGGCGGAGCCCGACAGGCAGGGCCGGATCATGGTGCCGGCTGCCCTGATCAGCCACGCGAGACTCGGCCGCGAGGTCGTGGTAGCCGGCGTGCGCGATCACGTGG
>JBBILK010000416.1:0-3230 GCA_037444965.1 Actinomycetota bacterium
GCTGCGCCACGAGCCGCGCCCCGAGCTCGACCTCGCTCCAGACCGGGATGCGGCGGGCACGCGCGGCCGCCACGAGGGGAACCTCGCTCGGGACCCCGGGGCTTTTCACGAGGAGCTCCACGCCGTCTAGGAGGGCGCCGTTCGGATCCGCGCCCAGCCTGACTTCGACGCCTGCCTCGCGAAGCCTGCCGGCCTCGAGCGACGGGTCCGCGTCGACGCCGACGACGCGGACGCCGCGGCGGGCGAGCACGAGGGCGGCCGCCTCTCCGGAGCGGGCGAGGCCGAGCACGAGGGCCCGGGCCGGCAGCCAGCTAGGTTCCAAACTTCGAGAAGTCGCGGTAGTAGAGGACGAAGGCGCAGGCGCAGACGATCAGCGCGAGGATCCAGAAGCGGACCATGATCCTGGCCTCGGACCACGCCTTCATCTCGAAGTGGTGGTGGATCGGCGCCATCAGGAACACCCGCCGGCCGAAGCGCTTGAAGACGACCACCTGGATGATCACGGACAGCGCCTCGATCACGAAGACGCCGCCGATCAGGAGCAGCAGGATCTCGGTCTTCGTCATGATCGCGAAGGCCGCGAGCGCGCCCCCGAGCCCCATCGAGCCGGTGTCGCCCATGAACACCTGGGCGGGGAAGGCGTTGTACCAGAGGAACCCGATCGAGCCGCCGATGAAGGCCGCTCCGAGGATCGCGAGGTCCAGCTCGCCGACCTGCTCGGGGCCGGTCGCCGGGCGCTTCGAGACGATCCAGGCGACGACGGCCATCGCGGTGTAGGTGAAGAGCGAGATCGTCACCGTCCCCGCGGCGAGGCCGTCGAGGCCGTCGGTCAGGTTCACGCCGTTCGCGGCTCCCGCGATCATCACGAACAGGAGCCCGTACCAGGCGTAGGAGAGCTCCAGATCGACCCCGATCAGCGGCAGGTAGATGTCGGTTCCGAGCCCCTGCTCGTGGGCCACGATCCCGACGAAGACCGTGATCAGGGCGAGCAGCGCCAGCTTCCAGCGGCCGGCGAGGCCGAGCGAGCGGCGGTGCGTGAGCTTCGTCCAGTCGTCGAGGAACCCGATCGCGGCGCAGCCGAGCGCCACGGCGAAGACCGTCAGCGCCTCGACCGTGTACCTCGAGAAGATCAGGAAGGGCACCGTCATCGCGACCAGGATCAGCAACCCGCCCATGGTCGGCGTCCCCTGCTTCGTGACGTGGGCCTCGGGCCCCTCCTCGCGGATCTGCTGGCCGAACTCGTTGCGGCGCAGGAACTCGATGAACTTCGGGCCGGCCACGATCGCGATCACCATGGCGAGGAGTCCCGCGACGAGGACCTTGACCACGCTCAGGCCTCCGCGACGGGCACGGCCGCGAGGGCCTCGGCTACGACCTCGAGCCCCATCGCACGGGAGCCCTTGACGAGCACGCAGTCGCCGGGGCGAATCAGCGCGTGCACGGCCGGCAGCGCCTGCTCGACGGTCGGGGCCCAGACGCGCGCCGCGACGCCTTCGGCGCCTTCGAGGTAGCCGCGCGCGAGCGGCCCGAGTGCAACCAGGAGCTCCACGCCGGCCCGAGCGGCCACCGTCCCGACCTCGCCGTGGTAGGCGGGCGCATCCGGACCGAGCTCCGCCATGTCGCCAAGAATCGCTACGCGGCGCCGGCCCCGAGCGCGCTCGGCGAGATGGTCGAGCGCGGCGACCATCGAGACGGGGTTCGCGTTGTAGCAGTCGTTGATGAGGAGGCCGTCGCCCGCGAGCGGGAGCTCCTCCTCCCGCCAGCGGGAGAGCGACACCTCGGCCGCGCCGACGTGCGCCTCGGCGAGCGGCAGCCCGAGGGCGCCGTACGCGGCCAGCGCGGCGAGCGCGTTCGACGCGTTGTGGCGCGACCGGAAGTTGAAGTCGAGCTCGAGGCGCTCGTCGAACGCCTCCACCGTCAGATGCGCACAGTCGTCGGCCTCGAACGCGAGCAGGTCGACGTCGCCGCCCGGTCCGTAGCGGACCACGTCGATGTCTCCACGGCCGAGGTACGGCTCGAGCAGCGGCTCGCCCGCGGGCACGACGATCGTCCCGCCCGGCGGGAGCGCCGCGACGATCTCCGCCTCGGCTCCGGCCACCGCCTCGATCGACCCGAACAGCTCGAGATGGGCAGGGCCGATGCGGGTGATGACCCCGACGTCGGGCCGGGCGATCGCGCAGAGAGCGGCGATCTGGCCCGGGCCGCGCGTCCCCATCTCCGCGATCGCGACCTCCGTGTCCGGCTCGATCCGCGTCATCGTGAGGGGCAGCCCGATCTCGTTGTTGTGGCTCTGCTCTGCCGCCACCGTCCGGACGTGCGGCCTGCAGAGGGCGGCGAGGATGTCCTTCGTGGACGTCTTGCCCGTCGCGCCCGTGATCCCGACCACTCGCGCCCGGGAGCGGGCGCGGACGGCCTCCCCGAGCGCCGCCATCGCCGAGAACGGATCGTCGGGGACGAGCGCCGCCGCCGCTCCCCGCCCGAGCGCGTCGCCGACGTGCACGACGCCGCCCCGGATCGCGACGAAGAGATCGCCGGGGCGGACGCGGCGGGAGTCGATCTCGAGGCCCGTCGCGCGCTCGGCCCCTTCGGCCCGCTCGAGGCGACCGGGACAGAGACGGGCCACTTCCTCGAGCTGCAGCGGGATCACGCGCGCGCTCCAGCGGCAACCGCGCGGACGGCGGCGGCCGCTTCGTCGCGATCCGAGAACGGCACCGTCCGGTCGGCGAACGTCTGACCCTGCTCGTGCCCCTTCCCGGCGATCACGACGACGTCGCCGGGGGTCGCGAGGGCGGCGGCCCGCCGGATCGCGCGCCGGCGGTCGGGCTCGACCTCCACCTCGGCGCTGCCGGGCGCGATCCCGTCGAGGATCTCCCCGATGATCAGCTCCGGGCGCTCGCTGCGCGGGTTGTCGGACGTCACGAGCACGTGATCCGCCAGCTCGCCGGCGACCGCGCCCATGAGCGGACGCTTGCCACGGTCGCGGTCGCCCCCGCAGCCGAAGACGCAGATCAGGCGGCCGGCCGTCAGCTCGCGCGCCGCCACGAGCACGCCCCGAAGCGCGGCGGGCGTATGCGCGTAGTCGACGAGGACCGTGAACGGCTGCCCTTGGTCGACCGCCTCGAACCGGCCGGGCACGCCGCCGAGCTGCTCGACGCCCCGCCGGATCGCGTCGTCGGGAAGCCCGAGCAGCCGCCCGGCGGCGATCGCGCCGAGGACGTTCTCCACGTTGA
>JBBILK010000417.1:0-3217 GCA_037444965.1 Actinomycetota bacterium
ACCAGCCGGTCAACCTCGATGGCGCGCCCGCTCCCCACGGAAGGTAGGTTACGCACCGGATCGCAAGAGAAGGGAGCGTTGATGCAGTTCCACGTCACCCCGGCCGGGAGCAAGCTCGTGACGCTCATCCCGGGCGACGGCATCGGGCCCGAGGTCGTCGCGTCGGCACGGCAGATCGTCGAGGCCGCGGGAGCGCGGGTCGAGTGGGAGGAGCGGCGCGCAGGCGCGAGCGTGTTCCTGGAGGGGCTCGCGACGGGAGTCCCCGACGACACGATCGAGTCGATCCGCAAGACGCGGGTCGTCCTCAAGGGGCCGCTCGAGACCCCCGTCGGGTTCGGCGAGAAGAGCGCGAACGTGACGCTCCGCAAGCTGTTCGAGACGTACGGGAACATCCGGCCGGCGCGCGAGCTGCCCGGGATCGCGACGCCCTACTCGGGTCGCGGGGTCGACCTGGTCGTCGTCCGCGAGAACGTCGAGGACCTCTACGCGGGGATCGAGCACATGCAGACGCCGGGCGTCGCCCAGTGCCTGAAGCTGATCTCGCGTAAGGGCTGCGAGAAGATCGTTCGCCTCGGGTTCGAGCTCGCTCGCGCCGAGGGTCGCGGCACCGTCCACTGCGCGACGAAGTCGAACATCATGAAGCTGACCGAGGGGATGCTGAAACGCACCTTCGAGGAGATCGCGCCCGAGTATCCGGAGATCGAGGCGCAGCACATCATCATCGACAACTGCGCCCACCAGCTCGTCAAGCGCCCGGAGCAGTTCGACGTGATCGTGACGACGAACATGAACGGGGACATCATCAGCGACGAGTCGTCGGCGCTCGTCGGCGGGCTCGGCTTCGCGCCGTCCGCGAACATCGGCTCCGAGGTCGCGATCTTCGAGGCCGTGCACGGCTCCGCGCCGAAGTACGCGGGGAAGAACGTGATCAACCCGACGGCGCTGATCCTGTCGGCCGTGATGATGCTCCGCCACCTCGGCGAGTTCGAGGCGGCGGCGACGGTCGAGGGCGCGCTGCTCTCGACCCTCGAGCAGGGGAAGACGACGCGCGACATCGCCGGCGACGAGGGCGGCGCGCTCTCGACGACCGCCTTCACGGAGGCGGTGATCGAGAACTTCGGGCGGAAGCCGGCGGGCTGGAAGGAGCGGGACTACAAGCCGCTCCGCCTGCCGTCGGTCTCGGCGGCCCCCGACTTCGTGCACGAGCCGGCGAGGCGTGTCGTCGGGGGCGATATCTTCGTCGAGTCGGGGCTCGGCTCCAACGAGCTCGGCCGGAGCATCGAGGAGGCCGTCACCGGCACCCGCTTCGCGCTGAAGGCGATCTCGAACCGCGGCACCAGGGTCTACCCGCCGACCGGCGCGATGACCGACTGCATCGACCAGTGGTTCTGCCGCTTCACCGTCGGAAACGGCGCCGAGCCGAGCGACGAGGAGATCATCGAGCTCGTCCGGCGGGTCGGCGCGCGCCACCGCTGGATGCACGTCGAGAAGCTCCAGGAGTTCCACGGCGAGGAAGCCTTCACGAAGGCGCAGGGCGAGGACTAGGAACGCACCCTATGCTTGCCGCGTGAGCGGGCCGGACAGGGACGCGGCGCGCGACGGTGAGCTCGAGGCGTTTCGCCGCGCGGCGCATGTGCTCGTCGACGGCGTGACCGAGTATCTCGAGACGCTGCCGTCGGGCCCGGTCTGGCAGCCGCTCCCCGACACCCTGCGCGAGCGGCTGCTCGAGCTGTCCCTGCCCGAGCACGGGGCGGCGCTGGACGAGCTGGTCGCGACCGTGCTCCACGACGTCCTTCCCTACCCGATGGGAAACGGTCACCCCGCCTTCTTCGGCTGGGTCAACCCGCCGCCCTCGCCCGCCGGCGTCGTCGCGTCGCTCGCGGCGGCCGCGATGAACCCGAGCGTCGTCTCCGGCGACCACGCCGACGTCCACCTCGAGCGGGCGGTGGTGCGCTGGCTCGCCGAGCTCGTCGGCTACCCGCACGAGCCGGGCGCCGGGCTGCTCACGAGCGGGGGGTCGGCCGCGACGATCGTCTGCCTCGCGGGCGCTCGCAATCGCGCACTCGCGGCGGCCGGCTACGACGTGCGCCGGGACGGCCTCGCGGGCGCGCCGCGGCTCGCCGCGTACGTTCCGGTCGAGGCGCACAGCTGCGTGCGGCGGGCGCTCGAGCTGCTCGGCCTCGGCAGCGGGGCGATGCGGGAAGTTCCGCTCGGCGCCGGCCGTCTCGATACGGACGCGCTGCGCGCCGCGATCGCCGCGGACCGCGCGAGCGGTTCCCTGCCGGCGCTGCTCGTCGGCTCGGCCGGCACCGTCAACACGGGCGCGATCGATCCGCTCGACGAGCTCGCCGACGTCGCGGCCGCGGAGGGCCTCTGGTTCCACGTCGACGGCGCCTACGGCGCACTTGGGGTGCTCGACCCCGCGATCGCCGACCGCTACCGCGGCATGGAGCGGGCCGACTCGCTCGTGCTCGACCCGCACAAGTGGCTCGGCGTTCCCGTCGATGCAGGCTGCGCTCTCGTGCGGCGTGCCGATGACCTGCGCGACGCGTTCAGCCTGATCCCGCCGTACCTGCGCCAGGACGCCGGCGCGCCGCTCGGGACGTTCGCCGAGTACGGGGTCGAGCAGACGAGGCCCTTCCGCGCGCTCAAGACGTGGGCGACGATCGCCGCCCGCGGGCGCGCCGGCATCGCCGCCCAGGTGGTGCGTGCGAACGCGCTCGCCCGCGAGCTGGCGGCGCTCGTCGAGCGCGAGCCCGAGCTCGAGCTCGCGGCAGCCCCCGAGACCTCGATCGTCGCCTTCCGCGCGCGCCCGGCGAACTGCCCGCCCGAACGGCTCGAGGCGCTGAACGGCGCGCTTCCCGAGGCGGTGCAAGCGCGGGGGCGCGCGTTCGTCACCGGGACCGTCTTCGACGGCCGTGAGACGCTTCGCGCGTGCATCCTGCACCCGGAGACGAGGTCGGAGCACCTCGCGACCCTCGTCGCCGAGGTCGTCGAGGCGGCGCGGGCGCTCGCAGCGGACGGGTAGCCCGGAGCGAGCCGGACAACGTGTCCGCTTGGGTCGTGTCCCGCGGTCAGGCTCCGGGGACATGGCGCCACGAGACAGGGCCGCATGCTCTTCGGTCCGATGGGCGATCTTCGGCGCCGCCGCTCTCGAGGCGGGCTAGGCTGGACCGTCACCGAGATGTGCCGACAGTTTCGGCTCATCTCGTCTTCA
>JBBILK010000418.1:0-3202 GCA_037444965.1 Actinomycetota bacterium
GATCGCGTTGGCGTCCCCGTACGGGAGCAGGCCCGAGAGCGAGCCGCGGCCCGCCATCCGGTAGCGGCCGGAGTTGTAGATGATGATCAGGTCGCCGCCGCCCGCCTCGGCGCACTTCGCCGAGAGGCCCGTTCCGGCGCCGGCGCCGATGATCGGCTTCCCCTGCGCGACCTGCCCGCGCAGGCGGGCCAGAGCTTCCTGTCGTGTCATGGCATCGTCCTTCGAAGGGCGTTTGCAGGCGGTGGAAGCCTACTCCGGCCGCTCAGAGCTTGCGCGCCTGGCGGTGCCCTTCGTAGACGGCCTCGTACGTTCCGCGCGGGGCGATCGCGTCCCCGATCGCCTCGGCGCTGACGCCCCGCTCCTGGAGCAGCGGCAGCAGGGCGTTCTCGGACTGGCGCCCGGTGGCCATCACGATCCAGTCGGCGTGGAGCTCCCGCACGTCCTCCTCGTAGTGGACGTTGTAGAGGTGAACGGTCTCTCCGTCGATGCGGCGCACGAAGTGATCGCAGATCATCGCGACCTCGGACTCGTACAGCTTCGGGAGGATCCAGTCGAGGTACACGTCGAGGATCGTCTCCATGCCGACCATCGGCCAGCGGGTCACCAGCGTGACCGAGGGGAAGGTCCCGTTCTGGGCGATCCCGACGGCCGTCAGCGGCGCGACGACGTCGCAGAGGTCGTCGAGGACGACGACGTCGCCCGAGGGCTTGACGTCTCCGGCCGCCACCTGATCCCACCCGACGCAGTTCCCGGTCTCCCAGCCGGGGAAGGCCTCGCCCGTCCAGCCCTGGAAGCCGTCGCGGCAGATCCTGGCGCCGGTCGCCACGACGACGTGGTCGGGCCGCCGGCGTTCGAGGACGTCGTCGAGGTTCTCGGGCGTCACGGGCGCGGAGAGGGCGATCTCGGCGCCGTTCTTCCGCGCCTGGTCGGCGAGCCAGCGGGCGATCTCGCCGTAGCCGGACCGCGTCGGGAGCAGGGACTGGAGGCGTACGTGGCCGCCGGTCTCCGCCTCTCGCTCCATGACGACGACCTCGTGGCCGCGCGCCGCGGCGACGCGGGCGTACTCGAGGCCTGCGGGCCCGCCGCCGAGGACGAGCACGCGCTTGGGTCGATCCGAGCCGACGAGCGTTCCTCTCCCCCACGCCGCCTCGCGGCCGACCTCGGGGTTGTAGACGCACTGGACCCGGCCGCCCCGGCTGACGCTCTTCCAGCAGTGGTTCGCCGCGACGCAGCGGCGGATGTCGTCCGCCTGTCCCTCTGCCGCCTTCCGGGCCCAGTCGGGGTCGGTGAAGAGCTGGCGCGCGAGGCAGATCGCGTCGCCGTCTCCGGCCGCGAGGATCCCCTCGGCGAGCTCCGGCGTCGTGATGCGCCCGACGAACAGCACGGGCTTCGACGAGACCTCTTTGATCTGCCGGGTGTAGGTGCGCTCCCAACCGCCCTCGAACTCCATCGGTGCGTGGATGAAGGCGTGGTGGACGCCCGCGGAGACGTCGACGAAGTCGACGTCCGCCCCGGCTTCGACGTCCTGGACGATCCGTCGCACGTCGTCGAGCTCGAGGTCGCCCGGCCAGAACGAGGTCGTGTTGATGCGGTAGCCGAGGAAGGGCCCGTCGCCGATCGCGGCGCGCATCCGTTGCAGCACCTCGAGCGGGAAGCGGAGCCGGTTCTCGTACGACCCTCCCCAGCGGTCGGTCCGCTTGTTGTAGAGCGGCGAGATGAACTGCCACGGCAGGTAGCCGTGGCTCATGTGCAGCTCGACGCCGTCGAGCCCGGCCGTGATCGCCCGCCCGGCCGCAGCAGCGTACGCCTCGAGGATCTCCTCGATCTCCTCCTCCGTCATCGCCTTCGGCGTCTGGGCCCCGGGGAACTCGCCCAGAGGAACTTGGCTCGGGGACAGCGTGTACCAGGTGGCGTCGAGGTCGTACGTCGTCTCCTGCTTGAAGGTCGGGAAGCCGCGGACGCCCGAGTGCCAGAGCTGGATCGCGAGCTTGCAGCCCTCGGCGTGGACCGCGTCTGCGATTCGAGCGAGGGGCTCGATCTGCCGGTCGTCGAAGAGCTGCGGCATGAGCAGCGGCGCCATGATCGAGCTCGGATGGACGTGCGTCCCGCCGATGATGATGAGACCCACCCCGCCCCGGGCCCGCTCGCGGTAGTACGCGACGGCCTGGTCGGTGAAGAGCCCGTTCCAGGGATCCGACACCCAGCTCGGGCAGGTGGGTGGGAAGACGATCCGGTTCTTGATCGTCGTCGACCGGATCGCCCATTCGGAGAAGAGGTGCGGGTAGGCGGTCATCGAGCGTCTCCCTTCTCGGTCAGCCGAGCTCCTGCTTGCGCGTACGGACGAGCTCGGTCAGCTTCGGGACGATCTCGTACAGATCGCCCACCACGGCCAGATCGCAGAAGCCGAAGATCGGAGCGTGCGGGTCGGTGTTGATCGCGACGATCGTGCCCGCGTTCTGCATGCCCAGCTTGTGCTGGATCGCTCCCGAGATGCCGCAGGCGAGGTAGAGCTTGGGCGCCACCGCCGTCCCGCTCTGCCCGACCAGGGCGGAGCGCGGGTACCAGCCGATCTCGACGGCGGGCAGCGACGCCGCGACGGCGGCGCCGAGAGCGTCCGCCAGCTCCTCGAGCAGCTCGAAGCCGTGCGCCCCGCCGAGACCGCGGCCTCCGGCGACGACGAGGTCGGCAGCTCCGAGCGAGGAGGAGCCGCCGCCGTCGGCTCGCCGCTCGACGAGCCGCACCTTCGCCGACCACGGCTGGATCGCGGCCGGAGACGCCTCGACCCCGGGCTCGCTACCCGTCCCCGGCTCGACGAAGACCGGGCCGAACGCCGCCGGGCGCAGGAGGGCGACGCGCGGCGAGCCCCGCCAGCCGACCTCGAGGAGCACGGAGTCCTGGAGGGCGAGCCGTCTGCCGACGAGCTCGCCGTCGCGGAGCTCGAGGTCGACGAGGTCCCAGTTGAGTCCGGCCTGGAGCCGGTTGGCGAGTGCGCCGGCCACGTCGGTCGCGAGCGACGACGTCGCGAAGAGGATGGTGTCGAATCCGTGCTCGCGCACGAGCCCGGCGAGGACGTCGACCCGGGGCTGAGAGAGCGGCGCCGCAAGCTCGGGGTCGTCGACTACGACGACGCGCGCCGCTCCGGCCGCGCGCACGCGGGGCCCGAGCGGCGCCACACCCGCGCCGCAGAGCACCGCGACGGCGT
>JBBILK010000419.1:0-3202 GCA_037444965.1 Actinomycetota bacterium
GATCCCGAGCGACGTGATCACCTCGCGCGGCTGCTCGAAGACGCCGTTGTAGCGCCCGAGCGTGCAGGGGTCGTGGTAGGTGACCCGGTAGCCGAGGCGCTTCGCCAGCTCGAGCCGGCCGCTTCGCAGCAGCTCGGCGAGGAGCTCCGAGTGATGGATGACCTCCGCCGCCGTCCAGCCGGCCCCCAGCTCCGGGTACTCGTTCTTGAGCGTGTTGTACGAGTGCGGGTCGCTCGTCAGGATGCGCCGGAAGTCGCAGTTCGAGATCGTCTCGATGTTCTCCTCGGCGAGCGAGGTGAAGAGGCCCTCCTCGCCGGCTCGGCGGACGTCGTTGCCGGCGGTCTTCTCGGCCTCGTAGAGGATCCCGAAGTCGATCCCGGCGTGGTGGAGGATGCGGGCGAGCGCCTGCGTGTTGCGCTGGTTGCGCGGGTCGAGCGAGGCGTAGTCGCCGACGAACCAGAGGTACTCGACGGGCTCCTTGCGGGCGTCCTTGACCGCGAAGCCGAGCTCCTTCGCCCAGCGGGCGCGCTTTCGCTTCGCCTCGCCGAACGAGTTCCCCGAGGTGTAGATCGTCTCGAGCGTCTGCTGGAGCAGGTTGTCCATCTCGCCCCGCTCGACGAGCCCGCGCCGCATCTGGTTGATGATCGGAACGTGCTCGATCCCGACGGGGCAGATCTCGACGCAGGCCATGCACTGCATGCACGACCAGAGCGTCTCGGGCCGGATCGGGTCGCCGAGGATCGAGGCCTTCGCGTCGTAGAGCGGCCCGCGACCGAGCCCCGCGCGGATCCCGAGCGACCCCTCCGCGAACTCGCGCAGGTCGAGGACGAGGTCGCGCGGCGAGAGCGGATACCCCGACGCTCGCGCGGGGCAGGCCTCGTGGCACTTCCCGCACTTCGTGCACGCGTCGAGGTCGAGCAGGTGGCGCGGCTCGAGCTGGGTGATCAGCTGGTAGCCGACGTCCGCGGACTTCACGCCGGCGGGCAGCTCCGCGAGGCGCCTGCCCACCTTCTCGTCGCGAGCCGCGACGCCGGCCGGCCCGGCGAGCATGTGCACGGCCTTCGTGAACGGAATCGAGGCGACGAAGGCGAGCGCGACGACGCCGTGGAACCACCAGTCGACACGGTGGGCCATCTGCGCCGTCTCGCCGTCGAAGCCGATCTCGATGAACGCCTGCCCGACGAGCCAGCCGACCGGCGACCACTTCTCGAACTCGGGGTCGGTCTCGGCGATCCGGAAGGCCTCGAGCAGGAACCCGGAGAGCGCGAGGTAGAAGAGGAGCCCGAGGAAGAGCCAGTCGCCCGCGGCGTAGGGCCGCCGCGGCTCCTCGCCGGGCGCCCGGTCGACGCGGCCGTAGTCGAGCCGGAACGGCCGGACGAGACCGCGCCTGACGGCGAGCACGGCGAGCCCCACCACGAGCAGCGCGCCGAACACGTCGAGGAAGAGCGAGTAGGCGAGGTAGAACCAGCCCTTGAAGAACTCGAAGCCGGCCGGCTCGAGCAGGTCGTCCTGGACGGCGAGGATCGCGGTGCCGACGAAGAGGACGAGGAAGCCGTAGAAGACGAACAGGTGGGCGAAGCCGGAGAGCGGGTCGCGGCGGCGGATCCAGGAGTGGGCGAGGACGATCCTCGCCGTCCGTCCCGCCCGCGCGAGCGGCCGGTCGAGAGCGACGGCGCCGCGTCCCCGGCGGTACTTCCGTGCGAGCCGGTAGACGCCCCAGGCGAAGACGACGACGGAGACGAAGATCAGGAAGTACCAGAACGCGACAGCCCAGGTGGGCAGGTTCGCGAACGTCTCGCGTGTGGCCGTCTCGGCGATCGCCATCGAGATCGGACTCTACGGCCTCGCCAGGATAGGCCGCTCGCCTTCTGGCTCGGGACTCACACGACGATGACGTCGACGAGATCCTCGAGCCCCTGGAAGTCCGAGGCGTTGCGGGTGCACAGCGGAAGCTCGGCCGCAAGGGCCGTTGCGGCGATCAGGAGATCGACCGCCCGCGTACCGCGCGCCTGCCGCCCGGCCGCGACGACGGCGGCGTAGATCCGACCGTACGCACGCGCAGCCTCGGCGTCGAACGGCAGAGGATCGAACACCGCCTCTGCTCGCTGGATCCTCTCCTGGCGCCGTGCGCGCTCGTCCGGATCGCGGGTGGCGTGCGGACCGGCCGCGAGCTCGGCCATCGTGAGTGCGCTCACGGCTACCTCGACCGGAAGCCTGGACGCGTCGATCGTCTCGAGATCGATCACCACGGACGTGTCGAGCAGGCCCCGAGCTGGCCGTTCCTGGTCAGGCACGCGGTTCGGGCGCCTGACCGGCGAACGCGTCGAGGTCGGAGCGGAACCGCCGGTAGCCCACGGCGGGCGCCGCGCGGAAGACGGCGACCGCCGTCTCGGCAGCGACGAACCGGTGCCGGCGAAGCGGCGTCAGCTCGCCGACCGGTTGACCGTGTCGCGTCACGATGAAGCTCTCGCCCTCGTCGAGCCTGCGCATGATCTCGCCGCTCCTGTTACGGAGCTCGCGCTGGGAGAGCTCGCGGTTCATGCAAAGAGCGTAGCACAACGTGCTACACTGCTCTGTCCCGAAACCGGACAGGGGGAGCCCGCATGGTGATCCGAAGCCCCTTCGGCGAGATCCAGGTGCCGGACGGCGCGCTGACGCCGTTCGTGCTCGAGCGGGCGGCAACCTTCGGCGAGCGCCCGGCGCTCGTGGACGGCCCCTCCGGGCGACGGATCACCTATGCGCAGCTCGGCGAGCTCGTCACGCGTTGCGCCGGAGGCCTCGCGCGGCGCGGGCTGGGCCGGGGCGACGCCGTCGGCATCTTCAGCCCCAACCTCCCCGAGTACGCGGTCGTCTTCCACGGCGTCGCGCTCGCGGGCGGGACGTGCACGACCGTCAACCCGCTCTACACCGAGGACGAGCTCGCCTTCCAGCTCCGCGACGCGGGCGCCCGGTTCCTCGTCACGGTGCCGGCGCTGCTCGAGCGCGCGCTGCCGGCGGCGCAACGCGCCAGCGTCGAGGAGGCCTTCGTGATCCACGGCGACGGCGACGCGACGCCGCTCGCGGCGCTCCTCGACGGCGACGCGGGCGCCCCCGCCGTCGAGCTCGACCCGGCCGCCGACCTCGTCTCGCTGCCGTACTCGAGCGGCACGACCGGCCTACCCAAGGGCGTGATGCTCACGCACCGAAACCTGGTCGCGAACGT
>JBBILK010000420.1:0-3175 GCA_037444965.1 Actinomycetota bacterium
ACGTTGGGAGCGATGTGGTGAAGCATGATCCGCGAGGAGGGCGCGCCGACCGCCCGGGCAGCGCGAACGAAGTCCTGCTCACGGAGCTTCAGCGCCTCACCGCGGATGATCCGTGCGAAGCCCGCCCAGTTGATGAGGGCGATCCCGAGCACCACGGTCGTCAGCCCGGGTGAGAGAACACCCGCCAGGATGATGATGATCAGGATGATCGGGAAGCCCCAGGTGATGTCGATCACGCCGGAGAGGACGAGGTCGGGCTTCCCGCCGTGGTAGCCGGCCAGGATCCCGACGACGCCGCCGACCAGGATCGAGATCGCCGTCACGATCGCCGCGATCGCGAGCGAGACACCGGTACCGGCGACGACGCGCGCGAGCAGGTCGCGGCCGAGCGGATCGGTGCCGAACAGCCCGTGCCCCGAGAGCGGCGGCTGGAGCGCGGCGGAGAGATCCTGGTCGAGGTAGAGGCCGTTCAGGCTGGGGACGGCGATCATCACGAGGCCCGCGATGCCGGTGAGGACGAACACGGTCGTCAGGATCCCGCCGACGAGCGCGGCCCGGCTGCGCGTGAACAGCTCCCGGGCCCGGAGCACCCGGCCCCCACGACGCTCCCCGAGCCCGGGCTCGCCGACGGCGGTCGCTTCGGACACTAGCTCGCTCCCTTCGCGCCGAGGCGCACCCGCGGGTCGGCGAGCGCATAGCCGATGTTCGCCGCGAAGTTGAAGAGGATCACCGAGCACGTGAGCAGGAGCGAGGTCCAGAGCGCGACCGGGTAGTCCCGCTGCAGCACGGAGTTGACGAGCAGCTGGCCGAGACCCGGCCAGCGGAAGACGATCTCGACGATCGCCGTGTAGCCGATCAGCGCCCCGAGCTGGATGCCCGTCAGCGAGATGATCGGGATCAGTGCGTTCCGCAGCACCCGCTTCCAGATCACGGCGTAGCCGCGGAGCCCCTTCGCCCGCAGCGCGCGGACGTAGTCGAGGTGGAGCTCCTCGAGCATTGCCGAGCGCTGGAGCCGGAGACTGACCGCGAGGCCTTCCATCGAGAGCGCGATCACGGGCAGGATCAGGTGCTCGATCCCGCCCGTGCCCGAGATCGGCAGCCAGCCGAGCTTGACGCCGAAGACGAGGATCAGGGTCAGCCCGAGCAGGAAGTTCGGGATCCCCATCCCGAGGCTCGCGGTTCCCATGAGCGCGTGGTCGACCCACGTGTTCCGCCGCACCGCGGCGATCACCCCGAGCGGGATCGAGAGCGCGTAGGTGAAGAGCGCTGCCGCTCCGACCAGGATCAGGCTGTTCTTCCCGTACTCCTTGAACAGCTCCGGGATCGGCTGGCCGCTCTTGATCGACTCGCCGAAGTCGCCCTGGAAGAGGTCACGGAGGAAGTAGGCGTACTGGACGACGATCGGCTTGTCGAGGCCGAACTTCACCCGCAGGGCGTCCTTGGCCTCCTGCGAGGCGTACGGGTTGAAGAGCGTCGTCTCGGGCGAGCCCGGGGCGACCCGGAGGCCCCAGAAGATGATGATCGAGGCGACGAAGAGGACGACGACCGTGTAGACGGCTCGCCGCGCGATGTAGCTCAGCACCGGGCGCTCCTCCCGGGCGGAGGCATCAGCGCCCCGTCGACCTCACCGGCCTCCTTACTGCTCGATCCAGACGTCGTTGTAATACGGGTACAGCGTCGAGGCGAGCGGCTGCCAGCCGTGCACGCTCTTGTGGTGCGCCCACACGTTCAGGGGGGTCAGGATCGGGACGAACGGGAGCTGCTCGGCCGAGATCAGCTGCGCCTCCGAGGAAGCGGCTCTCAGCTCGTCCTCGGTGCCCGCCGTCTGCCACTTCTGGAAGGCCGCGTCGAGCTCGGGGATCGAGGTGAAGGACGCGTTGCAGCACGCGGGCGCCGCGAAGCGAGAGTCGGCGAACAGCAGCGAGGCGTCGAACAGGTTCGACCAGAGCTGCTTGAACATGTACGCCTGGGGGCCGGCGAGGAGCTTCTCGAAGTACTCGGCCCCGTAGGGTGTGAGCTTCATCTCGACGCCGACGTCCTTCAGCATCTCCTGGACGGCCTGCGCGACGAGCTTCTCCGTCTCGTCGGCTTCGACGATGCACTCGAACGAGATCGTCGCTCCGCCGAGCAGCGACTTCGCCTTCTCCGGGTCGTACTGGTTGAACTGCTCGACGGCGGGGTCGTAGTACGGCCAGGCCGGGTTGACGATCGTGTAGGCGGGAACGCCCAGCCCGAAGAAGACGCCGTCGACGATCGCCTGCCGATCGATCGCGTAGGAGATGGCCTGCCGGATCTCGACCCTGTCGAAGCCGAGATCGGTTTCCTTGAAGTTGAGTCCGAGCTGGTAGAGGGACATCTCGGGGAACTCGATCACGGCGAGGTCGCCGTTTCCCTTGAGGCGCTCGACGTCCTGGAACGCGGGCGCGTGCAGCGCGTCGATGTTGCCGGCCTCGAGCTCCTGCGCCCTCGTCGCCGGCTCCGTCAGGACGACCCAGCGGATCTCGTCGAGGTAGGCAGGGCCGGTGTTCTCGACGAACGGGGAGCCCGAGCCCGCGTAGCCGTCGAAGCGCGTGACCGACGCGTGGCTTCCCGGGACGAACTCGCCGAAGACGAACGGGCCCGTGCCGTCGGTGCCCTTGACGCCGTACTGGTCGCCGAGCTCGTCGCGGGTGGCCTTGTTGTAGATCGCCGAGTAGCCGTTGTCGAGGACGAAGGCGAAGTCCGCGTACGGGTTCGCCATCGTCACGACGACGGTGTTGCCCTCGGCGGCGACGCTCTTGACCGGCGTCCAGAAGCCTGCGTTGATGCCCTTCGCGGGGTCCCGGAACTCGTCGAAGCACGCGGCCACGGCGGCCGCGTCGCACGGCGCTCCGGAGTGGAAGGTGAGGCCGTCGCGGATCGTGATCGTCCAGGTGAGCCCGTCTGGGCTGACCTCCCAGCCAGAAGCGAGCATGGGCACGAACTGGTTGTCGGGGTCGCGGCAGATGACGGTCTCGTGCTGGACCGGGTAGCCGCTCGCGTCCCACCAGGCCTGGTTGACCGGATCCTGGCGCGAGACGTCGCGGTCGTAGCCCTCGCGGAGGACGCCGCCCGCGGTGGGCGCGGGCGCCTCCTCGGTCGTCGGAGGCGGCGCCTCGGTCGTGGCCGGCGGCGCCTCCTCGCTCGTCGCGGGCGG
>JBBILK010000421.1:0-3169 GCA_037444965.1 Actinomycetota bacterium
GAGGTGCTGAACGAAGCGCTTACCGGAATTCCGGAAGACCGCGTGCGCTATCACCTGTGCTGGGGCAGCTGGCACGGGCCCCACTCAGCCGATCTGCCGCTGCCCGACATCGTCGACATCATGCTGTCGGTGAAGGCGCAGACCTACTCGATCGAAGCGGCCAACGTCCGCCACGAGCACGAGGTCGCGCTCTGGGAAGAGACCAAGCTCCCGGAGGGCAAGATCCTCGCGCCCGGTGTCGTGACCCATTCGACGCCGCTCATCGAGCACCCGCAGCTCGTGGCGAACCGGATCGAGCGCTTCGCCAGGCTGGTCGGCCGCGAGAACGTCATCGCCTCCACCGACTGCGGCCTCGGCCTGCGGCTGCACCCCTCGCTCGCGTGGGCGAAGCTCCGGGTCCTCAGCCAGGGTGCCGAGCTGGCCAGCGCCGCCCTGTGGTGACCGCCTGAGATCCGCGCATCGAGGCTGAAGGAGCACGTGGTAGGCTTGCCCACCATGCCGATGACGGTCGCCGAGTGGCTCTCCGAGTACCGCCGCGCGTGGATCGAGCGCGACCCGGACGCCGCCGCTGCGCTGTTCACCGAGGGCTCGCTCTACCGCGAGCAGCCCTACGAGGAGCCCTTCGTCGGGCCCGCCGGCGTCCGCGAGTACTGGGCGAGGGTGACCGAGGCGCAGGCGGAGGTCGAGCTCGAGTACGGAACGCCGGTCGTGGACGGCGATCGCGCGGCAGTCGAGTGGTGGGTGACGATGCTGAACGGCGGCGCCGAGATCACGCTCGCGGGTGAGTTCATGCTGCGGTTCGACGAGAACGGGCTCTGCCGCGAGCTGCGCGAGTACTGGCACTTCGCCGAGGGCAGGCGTAAGCCTCCCGCCGGCTGGGGCGTGTAGGGCGGACCGTCCGCCCCTACGCCGCGGACGACGCGGCGGCCTGGAGCTCGGCGCGGTGCGCGGCGAGCACGTCGTGCAGCGTGCGCGGCGGGCGGCCCGTGAGCTCGGCGACGGCGTTCGTGCACGCCGACAGGTGGCCCTCGCGGATCGCGCGGCCGAAGGACGTGACGAGCTCGGCGCCGTAGACGAGATGGTCGTCGCCGGTTGCGTCGCCGATCAGGCCGGACTTGAAGCTCTCGTCGTCCAGCTCGACGACCTCGACCGGGCGGCCGCCGAGCTCCTCGAACAGCGACGCGAGCTCGACCGCGCCGAACCGCTCGGGCCCGGTGATGTCGTACGCGACGCCGTCGTGCGCGGAGCCGGTGAGCACGGCCGCGGCCGCTGCTGCGCAGTCGTCGCGTGAGACGTAGGCGACCTTGCCGGTCCCGCGGTTGTGGACGAGCTTCCCCGTTGCCAGGCTACGGAGCGCTTCGGGAACCTGATACTCCGCGTAGAGGCCGTTGCGGAGGACCGTCCAGGCGAGGCCGCTCTCCTGCAGGGCCTGCTCGGTCGCGCGGTGGCTGGGTGCCGCAACCGCCGGGTTCGCCGGCACCGGCGAGAGGATGGACGTGTAGGCGATCCGCTCGATCCCCGCGGCTCTCGCGGCGCCGATCGCTTCCCGGTGCTGCGTCACCCGCCGGTCGAGCGCGTCGGTGCTGATCAGGAGCAGGCTCGTGCCGCCCGCGAACGCGTCCGCGAGCGTGTCGGGGCGGTCGTAGTCGCCGTGCCGAACCGCGGCGCCCCGGGCGGCGAGATCGCCGAGCGCGTCCGGATGCCGGGTGACGAGCACGAGCTCACCGACCGGCAACCGGTCGAGGAGGTACTCCGCGACCCGGCGACCGAGATGACCCGACGCGCCTCCGACGACGATGCTCATGGCCCGAGCAGGCTATCGCGAACCCACTCGAGCTCGCGGCAGACGTAGTCGACGATGTCCCCGGTCTTCAAGTCGTCGGGGAGCATGTCCCACGTGTACGTCTCGATCTCGAGCTGGCGCGACAGCGGGCTCTCCCGGTGGAAGGCGAGCGCGTCCGCGATCGCGGACCGGGTGGTGCGAAAGACGCCGAGATCGTCGAGGAACACCGGCACGTGGATGTGGACACGCCACTCCCGCGGCCGCGGGTCCCTCGCCCAGTCCGCCAGCGCGTCGTCGAGGTTCAGGAAGCGTGTGATGCTGCCGTCCTCGTTTCGCTGGAGCGTCTGCGTGAGGTAGATCGTCTGCGCGTAGCGCGTCAGCACCTCGACGGCTTCCTCGCCGACCGTCGGAACGTGGAGCGCGGCCGCCTCCTGCAGCTTGAAGATCGGGATGCCGGCGTCCACGAGCCGCTGCAGCGACTCCGGGATGCTCTCGTACTCGACCGCCTGGTGGCAGATGTCGAACACGATCCCGACATGTCGGCGGAGCGCCGCGTGCGCTTCGGCGATCGGGATCCCGGCGAGCCGGGCCAGCTCGGCCGCGGCCGCGCCCGAGTAGAGGTGACGCTCGAAGTAGGCGACCGTCTCCTCCGTCGTCTCGAGGAAGCAGAAGGGCTCGGGCTCGAGCGCGAGCGTGACGGTGCGCCCGGTCTCCCGCTCGAGGCCCACGAGGTGGGCGGCGACGCGGAGCACGTGCTCGGTGTAGCTCGCGACGACGTCGGGCCCCGTCACGTTCGGCTTGAAGCCGAGCGGTGGGCTCTGGATCGACGGTGCCGTTCCCTCGGCGACCACGTCCGCGAGAATGTCGGCCACGGCGATCGTGTACCGCGTGCGCTCCTCCGAGCGCCAGTCGGGCTCGTAGACCTGCTCCTTGACGACGCGCCCCTTGAACGGCCCGTAGGGGAAGGCGTTGACGGTGTAGAGGTACAGGTCGCCGTCGGCCAGGAAGCTCCGCAGCCGCTCGCGTTCCGGCTCGCTCGCAGCCAGGGTGCGAGCCGACTCCGCCGACAGGCGCAGGGAGACGCCGAAGGGCTGGTCAGGCGAGACGCGCGCCTTCACCTGCGGGACGTACGTGGTCAGGCTCGTCCACATGTCGTCCCACGTGTCGCCCGGGTGGACGAGCGTCGAGTAGGTCAGGTGACCGAGACCGCCGCCGAGATCCATCGCTAGGCCACCCGCTCCACGTCGCCCGAGGCGGCGGAACGCACCACGGCCTCGGTGACCGCCGCGCCGTGCACCATCTCCTCGAGCGTGATCGGGTACTCCGGACCGCCGGCCGCGGCGATCGCGAATGCCTCGAGCGCCGCGCGCGTGACGTCGTGCGCGG
>JBBILK010000422.1:0-3153 GCA_037444965.1 Actinomycetota bacterium
GCTCGGGGAGCCGGTCCCCGCCGAGATGGAAGGCGCCTCGCTCGTACACTGACAGGGTGGCTCAGCCTCCCTGGCTCAAGCGCAAGCTCCGCCAGCGGCAGCGGCGCTGGCGGCGACACGGCGGCCTGCGGCGGCTGCCGGCGCGGTCGGCGCACGCCGCCCGCTGGCGCTTCTCGAATCCGGACGCGATCGCCCGCTGGACCGAGCAGGCGCTCGCTCTCGACGGCTACTACTGGCTCTTCGTCCTCGGCCTCAACAACTCCGGAACCTCGCTCGTCTCGCGTGTGCTCGCGAGCCACCCGAGGATCCGGTCGCTCCCCGGCGAGGGCCAGCTGCTGACGCGGGCGCTGCCGCGGGCGGTGGACTACGCGGCGCGCCGCAACTGGGCGGCACGCCTCGACGTCTTCCACTGGACGGAGGCGGACGACCCCGCGCCCGCACGGCGCGCGCGCTACGACTGGGCGCTCTACTACGAGCCCGGCCCCGGGGTGCTGCTCGAGAAGAGCCCGCCGAACACGGTCCGGGCCCGCTGGCTGCAGGCGAACTTCCGGCCGGCTCGCTTCATCGGCATCGTCCGCCACCCGTACGCCGTCTGCGAGGGGATCCGTCGGCGCGAGGGCCTCTCGATCGAGGAGGCGGCGCTCCACTGGACGCGCGGGAACGAGACCATGCTCGACGACGCCGAGCACCTCGAGCACTTTCTGCTCGTCACCTACGAGGACTTCGCCACCAGGCCGGAGGGCGAGCTCGACCGGATCGAGGAGTTCCTCGGCCTCGAGGAGCCGTTCGACCGCGCGGTGCTCGAGCAGCCGCTGCCGTTCCACAACGTCGACGGCAGGGTGCAGCGCCTCACGAACCTGAATGCGAAGAGCCTCGAGCGGCTCGCGCCCGGGGAGATCGAGACGATCGACCGGATCGCGGGCCCGCTGCTAGAGCGGCTCGGCTACGAGCGCGCCTGACGGTTGCGCCGGAGCACCGCCAGGCGGGCGCGCACGGCTGCGACGTCGCCCGGAGGGAAGAAGCGAAGCAGGTAGAGGCCCCCCGGGAACGCGAGCGTGATCGCCACCCGCACCGGGATCGAGGCGGCCATCGGAAGCCAGGCGTCGACGGCGAGCGAGGCGAGGCAGAGCCCGACGCTCCCGCTCACGGCGAGACCGATCCGTCGCCAGCCCCAGGGCACCGGGTAGATCCGCTGGGAGAGGCCGAGCACCATCAGCGCGTAGCAGGCGAGCGCCGCCACCGTCGCCCAGGCCGCACCGACGTAGCTGAAGGGCGGGATCAGCAGGAAGTAGAGCCCGATCGCGATCGCGGCCGCCGCGATCGTCAGCGGCGCGAGCAGGCGCATCCGCTTCTGCACGTTCAGCCCGACCGCGAAGATCCGGTTCGCACCGACGGCGAAGGCGGCGAGCGCGAGCGGCGTCACCGCGCGGGAGGCCTCCCAGTACTGCTCGGGGAGGAGCAGCTGGAAGACGGGCAGGATCCAGGCCGAGACGACGACCGCGAGGAAGCCGACCGCGAAGAAGAAGTAGGCGGCGCCGCGGGAGACCATCTGCTGGTGGCGACCCGAGTCGAGCCAGGAGTAGTGCCAGGGCGCCCAGCCGAGGCGGAAGGCGAGCGTGGCGAGGATGACGATCTGGCTGTAGCGGAACGCCACCCCGTAGAGGCCGGTGTCGGCGGTGCCGTGGTAGTGCTTGACGATGAAGCGGTCGGCCAGGTTGAGGACGTAGAAGGCGAGGCCGCCGAGAATCCCGGGCCACGCGAACGAGAGCATCTCGCCGCCGGTGCGCCAGTCGACCTTGCGGGAGAGATCGAAGATCCACTCGCGGGCCGTGAACGCGAAGGCGGCGCAGACGGAGACGAGCGAGGCGATCAGGATGCCCCTGACGCCGTAGTGCCAGACGGCGACGAGCAGGACGCTGAGGACGATCTGGATCGAGCCGCGGCTGAGCGAATAGACCGCGAACGTCTTCCGCTTGTGCCGGAAGCGGGTGAGGCTCATCGGCAGGTCGACGACGTTCGTCAGGTACACGTCGACGAGCGCGATCACGAAGTACGAGCCGTAGAGGGCGGTTCCGAAGATCCGCGCGGACAGCGACTCGGAGAACGCGATCAGGGCGCCGACGATCACCGCCGGGTAGACGCTCTCGATCAGGAGGTAGAGGGTGATGATCCGGCGCCGCCACGCCGGGTCGTTGCGGTCGAAGTAGAAGCGGGCGAAGACGCCGTCCATGCCGGCGGCGATGAGGACGTCGACGAGGGCGATCACCGCCAGCACGAGCTCGAGGACGCCGAACTCGGCCGGCGTCAGGAAGTGGGCGTAGAGCGGGACGAGCAGGAACGCGAGCGACTTGAGGACGACGCGGGTCGCCCCGTAGAAGGCGACGTCGCTCGCGAGCCCGCCGATGCCGGTGCGCGCCGTCCCGGTGTCGCGGGAGCGCTCCTCGCGGGGCGCGTCCTCCACCTGGACGTCCGTCATGTGTCAGAGGCTACTCGTAGCCCAGGTCGCGCAGCCGCTCGATCATCCGCCGCTCCTCCTCCTCCGAGTACACCGGTTGCTCGCTCGGCGAGATCGCGGCCGGCTCGACCGCCGTCGCCGGTGCCTCCGCGGCCTCGAGGATCTCCTCGAGCGGGGCCGCGTCCATCCCTTCCGCGGCGAGGCCGAGCAGCCGCAGGAGCGTGGCGGGGAGCTGGGTGATCTCGGCGCCTGGAGGGAGGTCGGCCGGACGGATTCCCGGCCCGGCGGCAGCGAAGATGCCGTCCAGCCCGTGGTGCCCGGAGTACCCGTAGAACGTCTCGGGGTCGAGGTGGTCGTGGCGCTCGAAGGCGGTCTCCCAGTCGCGGCGGGAGGAGTCGAGGTAGATGCGCTCGTCGCGGGCGAGCAGCACGAGCTCCGGCGCCTTGTCGAGGTAGGGGCCGCGGTAGAGCTCCTCCTTTCGCCGCACCTCGAAGGCGGGCTCGCCGGTCTCGGGATGCGGGATCTGCGCCAACTCCTCGGCGAGCCTGGAGGCGTAGGCGGAGTCCGTCCTGGCCCCGCTCGCCTCGCCGAGGAAGATCTGGCCGCCGGTGGCGAAGGAGTACGCGCGCGAACGCCCGAAGTCGATGTCGGCGAAGGCCCGGTCGGCGTCAGGCCTCGGCAGGAAGGGGACGAGGTCG
>JBBILK010000423.1:0-3143 GCA_037444965.1 Actinomycetota bacterium
GGCGGAGCCAGTCCGCCCGCTCGGCAGCGTGCCCGAGCGCCAGCGCGGCGGACTCCGGATACGCGAAGGCGGCGATCCTCGCTTCGGCCTCGCGAAGCGACGCGGGGATCCCTTCCGAGCTCATCACCGACGCGATGATCGGCTTCCCCGTCGTGTCCTCCGCCGCGACCCGGGCGACGGCCGCACCCACCCCCTCCGCCGACACGGCGGCGGCGGGGACGAAGAGCACGATCACGGCGTCGAGGCCCGGGTCGGCGAGCAGGACGGGCAGCACCGCCTCGTACGTCGCCTCGGTTGCCGAGCCGAGCATGTCGACGGGGTTCGCGACGCTCGCCTCGTGCGGCAGGAGCTCGCGCAGCGCCGCCGCCGTCTCGGGCGCCGGTGCCGGCAGCTCGAGCCCCGCCGCGTCGCACGCGTCGGCGCACAGGATCCCCAGCCCGCCCGCGTTCGTGAGCAGGCCCACGCGGCGCCCTCGCGGGGCCGCCCCGCTCGCGTACAGGGCCGCCACGTCGAGCCGCTCCTCGAGCGTCGTCGCGCGGATCACGCCAGCCTGGTGGAAGAGGGCGTTGACGGCGGTCTCGGAGCCCGCGAGCGCGGCGGTATGGGAGCTCGCCGCGCGCGCCCCCGCACGGGAGGTGCCGCTCTTCATCGCGAGGATCGGCTTCCGCCGGGCAACGCGCCTCGCCACCCGCGCGAACTTGCGCGGGTTGCCGAACGACTCCAGGTAGAGGATCACGATCTCCGTCGCGGGATCGTCCTCCCAGTAGGCGAGCAGGTCGTTGGAGGAGACGTCGGCCTTGTTGCCGATCGAGACGAAGGCGGAGAAGCCGAGGCCGCGCGCGTCCGCCTTCTCGAGCAGCGCGAGCCCGAGCGCGCCGCTCTGGGACGCGAACCCGATCGGCCCGGGCGGAAAAGCCTCCCGCGCGAAGGTGGCGTTGAGGCGCGCCCCGGTGACCGCGATCCCGAGGCAGTTCGGGCCGACGAGCCTGGCCCCGTAGGCGCGAACGACGGCCAGGAGCCGCTCCTGGCGCTCGGCGCCTTCACGGCCGATCTCGGCGAAGCCGGCGGAGATGACGCAGAGTGCGCGCGTGCCCGCCTGCAGGGCTTCCTCGGCTGCTGCCACGACCGCGTCGGCCGGGAGGCAGATCACGGCGAGGTCCGGCGGCGTGCCGAGCTCGGCGACCGAGCGGAAGGCCGCGACGCCGCCGACCGCCTCGCCCGAGCGGTTGATCGGGTACGCAGGGCCCGGAAACCCGCCCTCGACGACGTTGCGAAAGAGCCTGCCGCCGAGCGAGCCCGGCTTCGCGGAGGCGCCGACGACGGCGACGCTCGCCGGCCGGAAGAACGGGCGTAGCGAAGCCACGACGCCGACGTGGTCGCGCTCGTCGACGCGGGCGAGGAACGCCTCGGTCGGAACGATCGGGAACCGCACCTCGATCGTGCCGCTCTCGACCGCCCGGACGACGTCGAAGCCGGCGTCCGCGAAGACACGCAGCATCGCACGGTTCTCGGGCAGCACCTCGGCGACGAAGCTCTCGATCCCGACCTCGGCCGCGAGCGCCGCGAGCTGCTCGAGCAGACGCGTGCCGACGCCCTTGCCCTGCAGGACATCCTCGACCGCGAAGGCGACCTCGGCGCTCGCGGGGTCGCGCAGGCGCGCCCAGCTCGCGAGTGCGACCACACGCTCCTCTCCCTCCTCGACGAGGCTGCCCGCGAGCGCGCAGCGCTCGACGCCGTCCGAGTCGAGGAACGGGGCGACCAGCCGGGGCCCGACCGCCGGGAGGCCGTGGAACCGGTAGTAGAGGCTGCGGTCGGAGAGGCGCTCGAAGAACTCGAGCAGCGCGTCCGCGTCAGCGGCCCCAGGCACGCGGAGGCGCAGGGTCGTGCCGTCGCGAAGGATGACGTCGCGAACCTCTCGGGGCGTCCCGGCCACGCCCCGCCCTACCCGTGGCGCAGGCCGCGGACGATCAGCACGGGACGGGTTGCCTTCCCGAGGATGCTCCGCGAGACGCTCCCGAGCAGCGCCCCCGCCACGGAGCCCCGGCCTCGCGAGCCGACGACGACGAGGTCCGCGTCGCGGGAGTCGGCGTACGCGAGGATCTCGTCCGCCGCGTCGCCGACGACGAGCTCGAGCGAGCACGGCACTCCCCGCCGGCCCGCCGCTTCGGCCGCTCGCCGGAGCGGCACGTCCTCCTCCGTGACCTCGAGGCGATGCGGCGGCTCGGAGCCGAGACGCCTGACGCGCGGGTCGTCGCGGGCGAGCACGTGGAGGAACAGGACCTCGGCGCCCTCACCGGCGGCGAGCTCGAGGGCGAGCTCGAGCGCCTCCTCGGCGGGGGCGGAGCCATCGGTGGCGACGACGAGCCTCTTCACGGCGGGAACAGTGTAGGGGCGGGATGCGATCCCGCCCCGTCTGCGCCCGCCCGAGCCGGACCGGGTCCGGCGTCAGCGCTTCGCGATGGCGACCTTCTTGGGCGCTGCCTCCTTGACCTTGGCCGTGTGGATCCCGAGCACCCCGTGCGCGTACTCGGCCTTCACCTTCTCCATGTCGGCCTCCGCCGGGAGCGTGAAGCGCCGCTCGAAGGTCTTCTCGAGCCGCTCGTGGAGCTGGAAGGTCTTCTTCTTCTCCTCCTTCACCTCGGCCCGATGGCCCTTGACGCAGAGGGTGTGATCCGTGACCTCGATCTCGAGCTCCTTCTCCTCGAAGCCGGGCACCTCCAGCTCGACCACGAACTCCTCCTCCGTCTCGTAGACGTCGGCGTTCGGGACGAGCGCGGGAGTGAACCCGGTCTCCTCGAAGAACCGGCGCATGCGCCGCTCCATCGCGTCCAGCTCCTGGAACGGGCTCCACCGAACGATCGCCATGGTGATCCCTCCTTCCGATGGCGCACTCAACCACCCTCATCGTGCTGCCGTGACGCGGCAGGCGCATCCGAGAAGGCGCGGATCTCGTCTTCGGGGAACTACGGAACCGGGGAGCCGCCGGGCGAGGCGCCGGCTCGCACGATCGCGACCGGGCACGGCGCCGACCGGGCGCAGCGGAGGCTGACCGAGCCGAGCAGGAGCCGCGAGAACCCGCCGAGGCCCCTCGACCCGACGACGAGCAGGTCGGCGCCGGCCGCCGCAGCCAGGAGCGCCTGAAC
>JBBILK010000424.1:0-2424 GCA_037444965.1 Actinomycetota bacterium
GCCGTCGTCCGCGACCTTCACCTCGAAGCCGGGCAGCGCGGGCCCGACGGTGCCGAACCTGAAGCGGTCCGGGAGGTTGACCGAGCAGGCGGTGGAGCACTCGGTCAGGCCGTAGCCCTCGAGGATGAGGATGTCGAGCGCGTGGAAGAACTCGGCGATCTCCCTGGCCAGCGGTGCGCCACCCGACACGGCGAGGCGGAGCCGGCCGCCGAACCGTTCCTTCACCCTGGCGAACACGAGCCGGTCGGCGGCGGCGTGCCGAAGGGCGAGGGTGGGCGGGAGGCGGCGTCCCTCCTGCCGGAGGGCGCTCGCACGGCGGCCGACGTCGAGGGCCCAGTCGACGAGCCGCCTGCGTGGCCCCCGTGCCTCGCCGAAGGCCGCCGTCACCGAGGCGTAGGCCTTCTCGAACAGCCGCGGGACGCTCGGGAAGATGGTCGGGCGCACGTCGAGCAGCGCCTGCGACACCTCGGCCACGTCTGGGCAGTGGGCGAGCGTGAAGCCGACGGCGACGCCGAGATGCTGCACGAGCCGGGCGAAGTTGTGCGCCAGCGGCAGGTAGAGCAGCACGCGGTCGTCGTCCTCGAACAGGCCGGGAACCCGCCGCACCATGTCGGCCATCACCCAGTAGTGGCGCTGGGTGATCACGCAGCCCTTGGGGGGGCCGGTCGTCCCGGACGTGTAGATGATCGTCAGGACGTCGTCCTCGGAGACGGCGCGGCGGCGATCCGCCACCTCCGCCGGCCGCTCGAGCGCACGCTCCCGCCCGCGCGCTCTGAGCGTGCCGAGCGAGAGAGCGCCGCCGGGCTCGCCGTCGATCGTGACGACGTGGTCGAGCGCCCCGAGCTCGGCTCGCATCGGAGCGACCTTCGCGTACTGCTCATCGTCCTCGCAGACGATCGCGCGCACGCCTGCGTTGCCGAGGATGTAGGCGCACTCGATCGCGGACGAGGTCGGGTAGACCGGAACCGTGATCGCGCCGATCGAGGCGAGCGCGTAGTCGCAGAGCGTCCATTCGAGGCGTGTCCGTCCGAGGATCGCGACGCGGTCGCCCGGCTCGACGCCGAGTGCGAGGAAGCCGCCGGCGAGCTCGTCCACGGCCTCTCCCGCCTCGCGCCAGGAGACGGCTCGCCAACCGCTTCCGTCCAGGGTGAGGAACGCGGGCTGGCGGCGGGGCTCGCTGACCGCCGCCTGCCAGAGAGCCGTGACGGTGCGCACGGCGGGCACGCTACCCCGCCGGGCCGGGGAAGGGAAGCACCCTCTCGCGCGGAATCTGGTCGGGCCCGCTACCCTGACCAATTCCGATCATCATCCGGCCCATGCGTACGATCTGGAACGGCTCACTCAGCTTCGGCCTCGTCACCATCCCCGTCGGGCTGGCGGTCGCGCAGCAGCGCCAGGACGTGGCCTTCCGAACGCTGCACCGCGAGTGCGGGACGCCGATCAAGCAGAAGCGCTACTGCCCGCTGCACGAGCGCGACGTCGATGCCGACGAGCTCGTGAAGGGCTGGGAGTTCGCAAAGGGCCAGTACGTCGTCGTCGAGGACTCGGACCTCGAGGCCGTCGAGCTGCGCCGCTCCCGGTCGATCGAGCTGCTCTCGTTCGTGCCGCTCGCGGACGTCGACCCCGTCTACTTCGATCGGGCCTACTACCTCGCGCCGGCGCCGGACGCCGTCGGCCGCCGGCCGTACGCCCTCCTGCTCAGGGCCCTCCAGGAAACCGGAATGGCGGCGGTCGGGAAGTTCGTGCTCTGGGGCAAGGAGAACCTGTGTCTCGTCCGCCCATTCGGCGACGCGCTGGCGCTCGAGCTCCTCTACTACCCCGAGGACGTTCGCTCGAGCGCCGAGATCGTCGAGGCGGTCGGAGAGGTCGAGGTGAAGGACGCCGAGCTGGCGATGGCGCGCCAGCTCGTCGAGAGCCTGGCCGGCTCCTTCGACCCGTCCGGCTACCGCAACGAGTACCGGCACGAGCTCAGGGCGATGCTCGAGGCGAAGCTCGCCGGGGAGGAGATCGTCCGGCCCGAGCCGATCGCCGAGGCCCCGGTGATCGACCTGATGGAGGCGCTCAAGCAGAGCGTCGCCGCCGCCCGGTCGGAGAAAGCAACAGCCAAGGCGGTGCCGGCCAGGAGCCGGCGCCGCGCACGTGCCTAGCCGGCGGCCTTCGCGGCCTTCACCGCCTCGAGCTGGGCCTGGAACAGGGTCTTGTCGATCTTCCCCTGGTAGATCGGGATTGACTCCTCGATACAGAGCCTGATCACCTCTTGCCGGTCGATGCCGAGCTCCTTCGAGAGCTGCTCGGGCGTGAGGTGATTGGCCATGACGTACTCCTTTCGTTCCGCTCCACGAAACGACGAAGCCCGCCGTCGACGCAGGACCGGCGGGCCTCAGTCCCCTCTCTCTCGCTCGGCGGCGCCGCTCATGAGCGGCG
>JBBILK010000424.1:2434-3130 GCA_037444965.1 Actinomycetota bacterium
CCCCGCGGCAGGTCGCGATTCATGCGGTAAGGATAGGCATTCTCCGAGCCGGAAGCAACGCGCGCGGCGGCGGCTCCTAGACCGGGTTCGGGAGGTCGACGAACTCCCACTCGAGGCCGAAGCGACCGGCGAGCGTGGCCGCGAGCGCTCTCACGCCGAGCGTCTCCGTCGCGTAGTGGCCCGCGGCGACGAAGTGGAGCCCGTGCTCGCGCGCCATCGCCAGGGCGGGCTCCGACGGCTCCCCCGTCACGTAGCAGTCGTAGCCGGCGGCGGCAGCGTCGGCGAGGTAGCGGGCCGCTCCTCCGGAGCAGACGGCCGCTCTGGTGATCTCGCCCGGTCCCTCGGCGAAGACGAGCGGAGCACGGCCGAGGTGCTCCTCGACGCTGCGGCGGAGCTCGTCGATCGAGCACGGCTGCTCGAGGCGCCCGCCGAAGCCGACGTCCGCGAAGCGATGCTCCGGCAGGATCCCGAGCTCCCGGCAGAGCAGGGCGTTGTTCCCGACCTCCGGATGGGCATCGAGGGCGAGATGGTAGGCGGCCAGGCTGACGTCCGCCGAGAAGAGCGCTTCCAGCCGCCGGCGCAGCACCCGGTCGACCACCCGCGGGTCTCGGTCCCAGAAGAGACCGTGATGCACGATCAGGAGCTCGGCACCCGTGGCGGCGGCCTTCTCGAAGAGCGCCCGTGAGGCGGACACGC
>JBBILK010000425.1:0-3105 GCA_037444965.1 Actinomycetota bacterium
CGCGCGGGTCCGTCGCCGGTCGCTCGCCGCACGAACGGCAGCAGGATCCGGTCCTCGAGCGCGAGGTGCTCGGCGAACCGGTCGTGCAGCGCGACGGCACGCTCGCGCAGCGGCTCGACCACCTCCTCCTGTCCCGTCCCGGAAGAGGCGACTATAGCGCTCCGGCGCAGGCGACCCCTACTAGCCCGTGGCTACCGCCGCCACCCGCAGGGGCGGCGACGGAGACGGATCGGCGGCCGCATCGAGCACGCGGAGGATCGCCTCGACACAGGCCGGGTCGAAGTGCGTGCCCGCGTGCTCCTCGAGCTCGAGGAGCGCGCGCGTGCGCGTCCGGGCCGGCCGGTAGCTGCGGCCGCTCGTCATCGCGCAGAAGGCCTCGGCAACTGCGACAACCCGCGCTCCGATCGGGATCTCGGCTCCCGAGAGGCCGTGAGGGAAACCGCTTCCGTCCCAGCGCTCGCGGCACGCGTGGACAACCTCGACGACGTCGCGGAGGGAGCCGAGTGGCTGCAGAGTCGCGGCCGTGAGCTCTGCGCTCTCGCGGACGAGCTGCCAGTCGCGCTCGTTCAGGGGGCCGCGCTTCTTGCGGATCGACTCGGGGATGCGGAGCTTGGAGAGCTCCGTGAGGATGCCCGCGAGCACCACCGCCCTCTTCTCTCGCCGGCTGAGCCCGAGGCGGGCGGCGACCTGCTCGGCGAGCACGGCAACCTCCTGCGGCCGGTAGCCGGGGCCGAGCTCGTCGGCGAGCGCTCCGGTGATCCCCGTGAGACCCAGGACCTTCTGCCACCATTCGACCTCCCGCCGGCGGTGCGCCTCGGCCTGCTCGCTCCGCGTGTCGGTCTGCAGCCGCTCGTGGTAGGCGACCGTCCGGTTCTTGCCGCGCTCCTTCGCAGCGTAGAGAGCGAGATCGGCCCGGTGGACGAGTGCCTCCTTCCCGTCCGCGTCGGCCGGGAACGCGGCGACACCCGCAGAGATCGACGGCAATCCGTGCCCGCGACGTTTCCGCGCGAAGGCCCGCCGGACGCGCTCGGCAACGCGCTTCCCCGCCTCCCGGCCTCCCTCCACGACGATCGCGAACTCCTCGCCGCCGGTGCGGAACGCCTCCTCCCCGGACCGCAGGACGCCGAGAGTCAGGCGGGCGACGTCCCGCAGCACCTCGTCGCCGACGAGGTGACCCTCGCGATCGTTGATCTGCTTGAAGTCGTCGAGGTCGAAGAGCACGAGCGCGACCTCGCTTCCGGCGCCAGACGCGCCTTGCAGCGATGCTTCCACATGCTCATGGAAGGCGCGCTGGTTGCGAAGGCCGGTCAGGGCGTCCCGGCGCGCCTCGGTCGCCGATGCGGCGAGATCGGCCGCGTTCGCGAACGACGCCGCGGCGAGGTCCGCCACGGCCGAGACGAAGCGGAGCTGCGCCCGGCGGGAGGGGCCGTCGGGAGCGGCGACGACGAGCGCCCCGAACAGCGTCTCACCGAACGCGATCGGGGCCGCGGCGACGAAGGTGGCGGGGTCGAGCAACGGAAACGCCGCCTCGAGCTCGGGCTTCGACGCGAGCACGACCCGGGATCCCGAGACGGCCAGCTCGACGATCGCCGGTGGCAGCTCGAGCGTGCCCTTGCCGAACCGCCCGGCGACGCCCTCGAGCCTGAGCTGCCCGCTTGCATCTGCGAGATACACGGCCGAGAAGGCACCCTCGAGTGTCGCCGTCAGACGGCGCGCGAGCAGTGCCGCCGCGGGGCCCCGGTTCGACGAGGTCGTGAGCTCGAGCGCGAACGCGAGCAACTCGCCCGCCGCGTCGAGCTGGACTCCCCGACGCGAGCTCCGGTCGCCCGCTCTCGGCTCCATGCCGGCGTCGACTCCAGCCTGCCGCAATCCTCCGCCCTCCTTGTCGTCTCGAGGCCCCAGGCGGGGCTGAACTCATCAAGGAAGACGAGCAGCGAGGCGGCAATCACCCGGCCGGGTGAGCGCCGCGCGCCGGTTCAGGTGAGGTCGAGCTCCATTCCCTCGTGGGCGAGCACGATCTCGCCGCTCGCCCCGTCGGCGAGCACGCGCGCCCGCTCGAGCATCCGCTCCAGCTCCTCGTCCGCGTGGACGGGCTCGTGGTGGAACATGACGAACCGGCCCGGCTCGGCGAGGCGGAAGAGCGAGACGGCGTCGGCGACGCTCGAGTGCCCCCAGCCGACGCGAGGCAGGTACTCCTCCTCGGTGTACTGCGCGTCGTGCAGGAGCACGTCGACGCCCTCGGCGAGCTCGAGGCCCGAGACCCGCTCGCGCCGCGCAGAGCGGAGGTCGCCGTCGAGCGCCGGCTCGTTGTCGGGGATGAACGCGAGCGCGCGCCCCGCCTCCTCGAGCCGGTAGGCGACGGTCGGCCCCGGGTGCGTGACGCGCCGGCTCGTGATGCGGAGCCCCGCGAGCTCCCACTCGCCGTCGGGGACGTCGTGGAAGACGAGGTTCGCCGGGATCTCCGCGAACGGCTTCGGGAAGTACGGCGGCGAGAGGTAGGCCGCGATCCGGTCGCGAAGGCTCCTGTCCGGCGCCGGCGGGCCCCAGATGTGGAGGTCGACCTCCGGGTTCCACAGCGGCAGGAAGAACCCGAGACCCTCGATGTGGTCGAGGTGGAGGTGCGTGAGCAGCAGGTGCACGGCGCTCGGCCGCTCGGAGCCGAGCGACAGTCCGAGCGGGCGGATCCCGGTGCCCGCGTCGAGGACGACGAGCGACCCGTCGGCGGGCCGCACCTCGACGCAGGACGTGTTGCCCCCGTAGCGCACCGTCGCCGGCCCGGGCGTCGCGAGCGAGCCGCGGCAGCCCCAGATTCTCGCCCGCACGTGCCCTCCTTCTCGTCGCCTGCTGCGGGATCCGGGAACGGTACCTACTCGACGACGCGGAGCGCGGAGGGCACGTCCATGCGGGCGAGCCGCCGGATCGTCAGCAGCGGAGCGAGCGCGGTCGCGACGATCCCGACGAGGGCGGCCGCGAGGTACGACCCGCTCGCGAGCGAGACGACGGCGCCGAGCTCCGGCAGCACCTCGGGCAGGAAGGAGCGGAAGACCCAGGAGAGGACGCCGATGCCGAGACCGATCCCGACGACCGTGCCGGCGATCCCGACGA
>JBBILK010000426.1:0-3105 GCA_037444965.1 Actinomycetota bacterium
CGCCGCGGTGCTTCACGCCGGCCGGCGTATCGAGCGCGAGCTCCGCGGCGTCAACTACAACGAGAGCGACCAGGACGAATCTCAGCCGGCTCTCGGTGATTCGGTCGAGCGCGCGGCGTTGCTCGTGGTCCGGCACGGCGAGGATCGCGCGCGCGTGCCCTTCGGTGAGCTGGCCCCGCTCGACGAGCGCGAGCACGTCCGCCGGCAGCTCGAGCAGGCGCAGGTGGTTCGACACGGTGGGCTTCGAGCGGCCGACCCGCTCCGCGACCTCTCCCAGCGAGAGCTCGAACTCGTCCATCAGCGTCGCGTAGGCACGCGCTTCCTCGACCGGCGTGAGATCCTCCCGCGCGACGTTCTCGACCAGAGCGAGCAGGAGCGCCTCCCGGTCGTCGACCTCACGGACCAGGGCGGGGATGGTCGCGAGTCCCGCCGTCCGCGCCGCTCGCCAGCGGCGCTCGCCGGCGATCAGCTCGTAGCCTCCGTGCTCCGCCGGCCGGACGAGCACCGGCTGCACGACGCCCTGGACGCGAATCGACTCGGCGAGCTCGGAGACGGTCTCGCCGTCGAAGCGCCGGCGCGGCTGCCGGCGGTTCGGCCTGATCGACCCGATCGGGAGCTGGACGAGCTCGTCCTCCCCCGCCGAGACAGGTCCGATCAGGAGCTCGAGCCCGCGGCCGAGACCTCGCCGGCCCTTTGCCGCCGGCTCGATCATCGGCGGTCGATCAGCTCGCACGCGACGCGGTAGTAGGCATCCGCACCCGCGGAGGAGCGGTCGTAGGCCGTGATCGGCAAGCCGTGGCTCGGCGCTTCGGCGAGCCGTACGCTCCGCGGCACGATCGCGTCGAACACGAGCTCTCCGAACGCGTCGCGCACCTGCTTCGCGACCTCCGCGGCGAGTCGTGTGCGGCCGTCGACCATCGTCAGGAGCATGCCGGCGATGGTCAGCCTGGGGTTCAGCCGCGCGCGGACGAGCTCGATCGAGCGAAGGAGCTGCGCGAGCCCCTCGAGCGCGTAGTACTCGCACTGGACGGGCACGAGCACGCGGTCGGCCGCAGCCAGCGCGTTGACCGTGAGCGGGCCGAGCGAGGGCGGGCAATCGACGAACACGAACGAGTACGATCGCTCGCACGCGCTCAGTGACCGCGCGAGGTAGCCGTCGCCGTCGCCTCGCCGGGAGAGCTCGACGACGGCTCCCGCGAGCTCGGGTCGCGAGGGCACGAGGTCGAGGTTCCGAAAGCGAGTCGCGTGTACCACCTCGTCCAGCGGAGCGCCGTCCAGGAGGTCGTACGAAGAGCTCCCGTTCGCGCGCTCACCGAGTCCGGAGGTCGCGTTCGCCTGTGGGTCGAGATCGACGACGAGCGTGCGCTCGCCGGCCTCGGCGAGACAGGCGGCGAGGTTCAGGGCCGTGGTCGTCTTACCGACGCCGCCCTTCTGGTTGGCGACCGCGTAGATCCCGCCGGGCATCCGGCCGAGTCTAGTCATGCGAGTGGACGTTTCCGGGCGAGGCCGGGACGGCGCGGGTAGCGCTCGGGAGTCGGCTCGAGCTTCTCGACGACGAGCAGGCGCTTTCGTCCCGGGCCGGGCACTTCACCGCTTTTCGACACGCGCCCCCCGAGCTCCTCTGCGACGGCCTCGAGGCGACCGGCCGTCTCGGTGGTGAAGAGGACGAGGCGCCCGCCGGGACGCACGAGCGGCAGGCACCACTCGAGAGCCACCGGGGGCGGGGCCAGGGCCCGGGCGATCGCGGTTCCGAAGGCATCACGACCCTCCCCCCGGCCGAAGTCCTCCGCCCGTGCACAGACCACCGAGACGTTCGGAAAGACGCCCGCCGCCGCTTCCAGAAAGGAGGCCTTGCGACGGGAGGCCTCGAGGAGGACGAAGCGGAGCTCTGGCAGCGCCGCCGCGAGGGGAAGTCCCGGCGAGCCGCCGCCTGCGCCGACGTCGACGACCGGGCCCTCCGCAATCAGCGCCAGGCCGGTCAGTGCGTCCTCGACGTGGACCCGCCGCGCCTCGTCGGGATCGGTGATCGAGGTCAGGCCCGGGGTTGCGAGCAACGCCTGGAGCCACCGCTCGAGGCGAGGATCGCGGCTCAATCGGCCGGGCGAACGACCACGTGCCGGTTCGGCTCCGTTCCTTCGCTCGCCGTCGTCACCTCCCGACGTTCCTTCAGCCGGAGGTGCACGATCTTCCGCTCGCTCGCAGTCATCGGCTCGAGCTCCACGGCGTTCCCGGTTGCCACGGCCCGAGCACCGGCCCGGTCGGCGACCGCCTCGAGCGTCGCCCGTCTCCGCTCGCGGTAGCCGGCCGCATCGATACTCACGTCCGCACGGCCGCCCAGGGCCCTCGACATGACGGCGTTCGCGAGGTACTGGATCGCGTCGATCGTCTGCCCGTGCTTTCCGATCACGAGTCCGAGATCCGGCCCCTGGAACACCGCCGACAGAGACGACTCGTGCTCGTGAACCGCCACCGTGGCGTCGATTCCCAGCGCGCCGCGGACGTGTTCGAGCAGCTCTCGCAGCAAGGCGGCGCTGTCGCTCTCGGTCGCGGCGGTCGTGTCGGGACGGGCCGGTGGTAGCCGGGTCAGTCGTGCGATCACCCTGGCAGGCACGTAGCCGACTCCGAGCAGGCCCCGCTCGCCCTCGGAGAGAACGACGAACTCGACGTTCGCCTTGTCGAGACCGGGGTATTGCCGTTCCAGCTCTCGGAGGGCCGTCCACTTGGCCTCGCCGACAGTCTCTCCGCTCGCCTCGGCCTCGCGGGCCGGGCCGGTCTCCGCTGGCGAGGCCTCGCTCATCGCCGGCTCCGTCCGCCTTTCTTCTTTCGTCGCCGCACCTGCCGTTGCTGCCCGGGCGCTGCCCCGGGGCTCGCCGCGGACTCGCTCCGCGCCGCCGCCGGCTTGGCCGCCGCCGGCGCTTGCTTCGCCCGGGACGGCGCAGGCGGTTTCGCGCCGGGCTCGGTCCGGCTCGTTCGCTTGGGAAGCGTGACGGGAGCGCGGGGAATCAGCCGTCTCGTGACGATCCCCTGTCCCGCGGTCCAGAGGTTCGTCGTCACCCAGTAGATCATCAACCCGACGGGGAAGTTGATGATGAACGGGATGAAGAT
>JBBILK010000427.1:0-3096 GCA_037444965.1 Actinomycetota bacterium
AGCCGTCTGCACCGCGCAGGAGCTCGGCACGAGCGGTCGCGTCGAGGGCCGTCACCACCGAGACGCGGCTGCGGAGGCCGCGAGGTACGTACGGCCGTGCCATCTGCGGCCTCGTCCGTAGGACGACGAGCTCCCAGCCCGGCAGGTCACGGAGGGCGCGGACGGCAGCCCGGGCCTGCGCACGCTCGTCCGGATCCCACTCGAGCACGAACCGGCGCCGCGGCTTGCCGGGACGGAAGAGCTCCGTGTCGATGCCCTCGGGAAGCAGGCGGTACTCGCCGGGGAAGCGCTCGCGTGCTGCGGCGAGCGCCTCGTCGCTCGTCGCCGTCAGGGCGTCGATCCTCGCCAGGAGCCTCGCCCGCTGCACCCTCCTGGCCGGGTAGCCGAGCCGCTCGGGCGAGTGGAAGGTGGCGACCGAGAGCGCATGCGCGTCGCGAAGGGCGAGGTAGGAGATGCTCGGGAGCCCGGGCTCGTGGGCGTGCACGACGTCGAAGCGCCCGCGGCCGAGGACGAGCCGCAGGTTGGCGCGGACGCCCACCGGGACGCCGACGCTCGAGCGGCGCGCGAGCGCGATCGCCGGGCCGATCGCCACCAGGCCGTCCGGCGGCTGCCCGTCGCGCTCGAGCCGCTTGAGTGCGCGCCGGCCCTCGGCGAGCGCCGAGGCGCTGTTCGAGGGCGCAACCACGCACACGGAGTGTCCGCGCGCCCGGAGCGCGGCTGCCGCGGCGGCGACGTGGTCGTTCACGTCGTTTCGCTGCGACCAGGAGAACGGCGTCACGAGGCAGACGCGCAGGCCCATCAGCGCGATTCTACGACGGGACCGCACCCTCACCAGGCGCGATGCCCGTGCGCGATCAGGCGAGCCGCTGGACCCGGAGTCCGGGAACGCGCCGGAAGTGCTGCTCGTCGTGCCCTCCGACGAGAACGCCGAACTCGAGCTTCAGAGCAGTTGCCGCGACCGCCAGGTCGTTCGCGGGAATCGATGCGCCGCTTCGGCTGAGCGTGGCAAACAGGTCGGCCCGACGCTCGGCGATTTCCCGTCCGAAGTCGACGATCGGAACTCTCCCTGCGAGCGCAGCGATCTTGGCCCGCCGGCTCGAGGCCCGCGCCGCCGTATCGGCAAGCGCGACGCCGGCGAGCAGCTCGCCGTAGACGATCGCAGGAAGGACGACCGCCTCCTGCCCGGCGTCGGCGAGGAGCTGCTCCCATGGGAGGGCATCGCGCTCGACCGCGACGAGCGCGCTCGTGTCGATCGCGAGACCCACGGGTCCTCGGGAGGCCGGTCTGCTGCGCCCCGAAGACTACGGAATGAGCGGCGGCTCGTGTGGCACGACTCGCCACCTCGCTTGCGCTCGCCGAGTCTCGTAGACTCCCTCGCCCGTACCCGGCGAGCTCGTGAGGAGACACCTTGGCCGAGAGCAAGACAGTCGCCTTCTTCCCCGAGCCCGGGGCGTGGGGCCCGACGAACAGTTGCGCCGCCATCGCCCAGGTGCTGAGGGAGCGAGGCCATCGGGTCGTGTTCGTCGTCGAGGAGTCGTTCCGGGGCGAGCTCGAGCGGCGCGGCTACGAGGAGGCGCTGATGCGGCTCGCGCCTCCGCCCGAGGGCGAGGAGGACGTCGGCGAGGCGTGGGCGGAGTTCATTCGCGCCACCGCGCCCGAGTTCCGCAAGCCGACCATCGTCCAGCTCTCGACGGTGATCCAGCCGATCTGGGTCGAGCTCGTCCAGGGGGCGAAGTACGCCCACGACCGGCTCATGGAGATCTGGGAGGAGGTCCGGCCCGACTGCATCGTCTCGGACAACGTGACCGGCTTTCCGGCGGTGCCGACGGCCGGCGTGCCCTGGGTTCGCCTCGTGTCGGCGAACCCGCTCGAGCTGGAGGATCCCGCGATCCCGCCGAAGTTCTCGGGCTATCCCTCCGGGGACCGGAGCGGCTGGGAGGAGTTCAGGGAGGAGTACCGGCGCGTCCACGGCCCGCTGCTCGCCGAGCTCGGCGAGTTCTGCGTCGAGCAGGGCGCCGGCCCGCTGCCGGAGGGCGAGTTCCAGTACGAGTCGCCGTGGCTGAACCTCTACCTGTTCCCGGGCGAGATCGACTACGAGCGCTCCCGGCCGCTCGGCCCGACCTGGCACCGGCTGGACTCGAGCGTGCGCACCACCGACCCGCCTTTCGACGTCGGGGAGCGGCTGCCGGGTACGGGCAAGCTGGTCTACCTCTCGCTGGGGAGCCTCGGCTGCATGGACACGGAGCTGATGCAGCGGCTGATCGACGTGCTCGACCGGACCGAGCATCGGGTCGTCGTCAGCATGGGCCCGCTGCACGAGCAGCTCCGCCTCGGCGAGCGGATGTACGGCGAGCGGTTCCTGCCCCAGACCTCGATCCTGCCCCAGTGCGACCTGCTGATCACGCACGGCGGCAACAACACCCTCGGCGAGGCGTTCACGTTCGGCCTGCCGGTGATCGTCGTGCCCCTGTTCTGGGATCAGTACGACAACGCCCAGCGGGCCGAGGACACGGGCACGGGCGCGCGGCTCGCCTCCTACGACTTCACGGACGACGAGCTGCTGGGCGCCGTCGAGCGCCTGCTCGGGGACGAGGCGCTGCGTGCGCGGATGAAGGCAGCCGCGGCCCGCCTGCAGGCGGCGCCGGGCCGGATCCTGGGCGCCGACCTGATCGAGCGGCTGCTCCGGACCGGCGAGCCGGTCTTGGCGGCCTGAGGCGGCGGCGCCGCACGACACTCGCCACGATGGCGCGCAGGTCTCGGCGCGATCCGCTCTGATCCGTATCATCGATCGCCCTACCGTCGGAGGGCGTGAGCAGTGCCGCGGATTCGCCTGCCGAGTCTCGACATCCCGGAGGAGGAGAAGCGCCGCCTCTCCGAGGCGGACGTCCATTCGACGCTCTTCGAGCCCGACATGCGGGCGCTCGGGTATCCGCCCCGGACGAGCAGCGAGGCGGACGGCGAGCATTTCCGCGAGCCGCGAACGCTCGCCCTGCGGCGTCTCAAGTCGCGAAGCGCGACCGGACGCTACGACGGCCTCTACCTAATCGGCAACGCCCCGGTCGTCCTCTGCGAGATCAAGCGCTACGGCGAGTCTCG
>JBBILK010000428.1:0-3092 GCA_037444965.1 Actinomycetota bacterium
AACAGCTCCTCTCCGACCTGGGCCTCCCGCCGGACCGGATCGAGACGATCGACGAGTGCGCGGCCCGGCTGGCCGAGCTGTGCCCGGAGCTACGCGTCGTCGTCGCGCACGGCCAGATGCGCGAGCGCGAGCTGGAGGAGCGGATGCTCCGCTTCCTGGCAGGCGAGGCCGACGTCCTCGTCTCGACGACGATCATCGAGTCGGGACTCGACATCCCGCAGGCGAACACGCTCGTGGTCGAGCGGGCGGACGCCCTCGGTCTCGCCCAGCTCTACCAGATCCGGGGCCGCGTCGGCCGCTCCGACCGGGTCGCGCACGCCTACCTGTTCTACCCGGATGCCCGGGAGTTGACGAGCGAGGCACGCTCCCGCCTGGCGACGCTCGCCGACCACACCGAGCTTGGTGCGGGCTTCGCGATCGCGATGCGAGACCTCGAGCTCCGCGGGGCCGGCGATCTGCTCGGCGCGGAGCAATCCGGCCACGTCGCCGCCCTCGGTTTCGAGCTCTACGTCGAGCTCCTCGGCGAGGCCGTCGCCGAGCTCGCCGGCGCCCGCAGGGCCGTCGCCCGCCCGGTCCGGGTCGACGCGGCCGTCGACGCCTACATCCCGGCGGCCTACATCCCCGGCGAGGCCGCGAAGATCGACCTGCACCGGCGGATCTCGCTCGCGGAGTCCGAGGACGAGCTCCGCGAGCTCCGCGCCGCGACCGAGGACCGGTTCGGCCCGCTCCCGGAGCCGGTCGAGCACCTGTTCGGAATCCAGGAGGCGAAGCTGAAGCTCGCGCGGGTCGGGAGCGACTACCTCGTGCTCAGGGGCGGGAAGGCGACCGTCGGGCCGCTCGTGCTCGGCTCGGCGGAGCTACGGAGCCTTCGTGCCGTTGCCGCGACGGCCGTCTACACGGGCGCGCGACGGGAGGTCTCGCTCCGCGCCGACTCGCTCGCCCGGGCGCTCGAGCTCGTCGAGGCGGTTGCCGCGCTACACGTCGCGGCCTGAAGGTACGCTTGCTGTCGTGAGCCGCCGACTCGTAGCCCTGCTCGCGCTCGCCGGCGCTCTGCTAGCCGCGGCGTGCGGCGGTAGCGGCAGCGGCGGCGGCGAGACGAGCGACGGCCCCGCGACCACCGCGCAGGAAGTGCCGGAGAACGCCGTCGCGATCGTCGCCGGCACGCCGATCCTGAAGACGGCCTTCGACCGGTTCTTCGCGCAGGCCGAAACGGCTCTCGAGGCGCAGGGCTCGGACTTCCCGGCGGTCGGGACGCCCGAGTACGAGCAGCTGAAGCAGGAGGCGGTCGACCTGCTCGTGCGGCGGGCGATCTTCGAGCAGGAGGCGAAGGCGCGCGGGATCACCGTCACGGACGAGGAAGCCTCGGCCCGGCTCGACGAGCTGAAGCAGCAGTACTACGAGGGCGACGAGGCGAAGTTCCAGCAGGAGCTCGAGCAGTTCGGGCTGAGCGAGGAGGACGTCCTCGCCGACCTGAGGACGAAGCTTCTGTACGAGAAGCTGTTCGCCGACGTCACGAAGGACGTCACGGTCACGGACGAGGAAGTCCAGACGTACTACGACGAGCACGAGGACCAGTTCACGTCGCCGGCGTCGCGCGAGGTCGCTCACATCCTCGTCGACACGAAGCAGGAGGCGGACGACCTCCGTACGCAGCTCGAGGACGGCGCCGACTTCGCGAAGCTCGCGAAGAAGCACTCGAAGGACGAGGCGAGCGCGAAGGACGGCGGGCAGCTGACCGCGCGGAAGAACGGGACGCTCGTGCCCGAGTTCGAGGAGGCCGCGTTCGCGCTCGCCACCGGGGAGCTCTCCGAGCCCGTCGAGACGCAGTACGGCTGGCACCTGATCAAGGCGCTGACGGACGTCACGCCGGAGTCGACGACGCCGCTCGTCCAGGTCGAGGAGGACGTCCGAAACCAGCTCCTCCAGGAGAAGCAGAACGAGCTCATGACCGAGTGGGTCGCCGAGATCCGCTCGAAGTACGCCGCGAAGACCGCGTACGCGACCGGGTTCGAGCCGGTCGGCGCCGCGGCGACGGCGACGACGGCGACGACGGCGACGACCACGACCCCGTAGGTGGGCGGCGGGGACGGGCTCGCCGTGGCGCTCCTCGACCTGCAGGAGCTGGCCGAGCGGCTGCGGCGCGACTGCCCCTGGGACCGGGCCCAGACGGCGCGGACGATCGTTCCGCACACCGTCGAGGAGGCGTACGAGGTCGCCGACGCGGCGGCCGGCGGCGACGACGCGAAGCTCCTCGACGAGCTCGGCGACCTTCTCTACCAGGTGTACTTCCTCGCGCTCCTGCTCGAGGAGCGCAACGCCGGCGACCTCGCGGGCGTCGCCCGCGCGATCCAGGACAAGCTCGTCCGCCGCCACCCGCACGTGTTCGCCGCGGGGGCGGAGCTTCGCTCGCCCGGCGAGGCGAAGGAGCGGTGGGAGACGCTGAAGACCCGGCAGGAGGTGCGGGAGGGCGTCTTCCACCACGTGCCGGAGAACCTCCCTGCCCTCCTCCACGCACGCAAGGTGCAGCGCCGAGCGGCGGCGGCCGGCTTCGACTGGGCCGACGTCACCGGCCCGCTCGCCAAGGTCCGCGAGGAGCTCGGCGAGATCGAGGGGGAGCTCGGCGAGCTCGGCTCGCCGGCGCCGGAGACCGAGCCGCCGGCGCGACTCGTCGGCGAGGTCGGCGATCTCCTGTTCGCCGCGGTGAACCTCGCCCGCAGCCTCAACGTCGATCCGGAGCTCGCGCTGCGGCAGGCGAGCGAACGGTTCGTCTCGCGGGTCGAGGGCGCGGTCCGGCTCGCGGCGGCGGACGGCGCCGACTGGGAGCGCCTCGAGCTCGAGGAGCAGGATCGCTACTACGGACTCGCCAAGGAGGAGGAATGACGAGGATCGCCGCCGTCCGCGCTCGCCAGATCGTCGACTCCCGTGGCAACCCGACCGTCGAGGTCGACGTCGAGCTCGAGTCCGGCGCGAGCGGGCGGGCGGCGGTCCCGTCGGGGGCCTCGACCGGGGCGTACGAGGCGGTCGAGCTGCGCGACGGCGGCGAGGCGTGGCTCGGCAAGGGCGTCACGAAGGCGGTCGAAAACGTCGTCGGC
>JBBILK010000429.1:0-3029 GCA_037444965.1 Actinomycetota bacterium
ACCCGCCGGCGACGGTCCTCTCCGGCCTCGATCGACACGAGCCCGGCCGCTTCGAGCGTCCGCAGCTCGCGCGCGAGCGTCGTTCGCTCGAGCACGAGCCGGTCCGCGAGCCGGGTCAGGGCTAGCGGCCCCTCGTCCCGAAGCCGCGCGAGCACGGAGTACTGCGTCGTTCGCAGCCCCGACGACGCGAGCGCCCGGTCGTAGACGCGGGTGACCGCGCGCGTCGCCATCCGCAGGTTCGCGCACAGGCAGGAGACCAACGCTGGGCCGTCGCTCGACATCTACGTGTATATACACGTTATCGTACGACCGTGAGGGCGGAGTGCATGCCTCTCGGCGGCCGCGTCCACTACGGCTGGGTCGTGGCCGCGGTGACGTTCGTCGCACTCGTGATGACGGCGGGCTTCCGGTCGATCACCGGCGTGCTGCTCGTTCCGCTGCACGAGGAGTTCGGCTGGAGCCACTCGACGATCTCGATCGCGGTCTCGGTCAACCTGCTCCTGTTCGGGCTCGGTGCGCCGTTCTCGGCGGCGCTCGTCGAGCGCTTCGGCCTGCGCCGCGTCATGGTCGGCGCGCTCGCGACGATCGCGGCCGGCTCGCTCCTGACGACCGTCATGAGCGCGCCCTGGCAGCTGATCGCGCTCTGGGGCGTGGTCAACGGGCTGGCCACCGGGGCGATCTCGGTTCCGCTCGCGGCGATCGTCTCCAGCCGCTGGTTCGTCCGCCGGCGCGGGCTCGTCACGGGGTTCCTGACCGCGAGCAACGCGTCCGGGCAGCTCGTCTTCCTTCCGCTGCTCGCCTGGATCGCGACGGCGTTCGATTGGCGCTGGGCCGCCGTCACCGTCGCCGTCGCGGCGCTCGGCGTCGTCGTGCCGCTGACGATCGTCTTCGTGCGCGACCGTCCCGAGGACGTCGGCCTCCTGCCCTACGGAGCCGAGGAGGGCTCCGCTCCTCCACGCCCCGTCGGGAACCCCTTCACCGCCGCGGCGAGCGGGCTCCGGCTCGGCGCCTCGTCGGAGACGTTCTGGCTGCTCGTCGGCAGCTTCGCCGTCTGCGGCGCGACCACCACCGGCCTGATCAGCACGCACCTGATCCCCGCCGCGCACGACGAGGGGATCACGGAGGTCGCGGCGGCAAGCCTGCTCGCCGTGATCGGCGTCTTCGACCTGGTCGGGACGACCGTCTCCGGGTGGCTGACCGACCGCTACGACAGCCGCCGCCTGCTCTTCGCCTACTACGGCCTGCGCGGCCTCTCGCTGATCGCGCTCCCGTTCGCGTTCGACCTCCCCTCGAGCGGCCTGATCGCCTTCGCCGTCGTCTACGGCCTCGACTGGGTCGCCACCGTGCCGCCGACCGTCGCGCTCACCCAGCAGACCTTCGGCCGCGACCGTGTCGGGATCGTGTTCGGGTGGGTGTTCGCATCCCACCAGGTCGGCGCGGCGCTCGCGGCGTACGCGGCCGGCCAGGCACGGACTGCGTCGGGCGACTACGTCCTCGCGTTCGTGGGCGCCGGGCTGATGGCGCTGGTCGCCTCCGGCATGCGGCCGAGCGAGCGGTCTCGTAGGTTTTCCGGAGAAGCGAAGGAGGGACCGATGGACGTACAGACCACGATCGAGCAAGCGCGGGACGCGATGACGGCGCGCCGCGTGTACGGCGACCCCTACGAGCGCGACGGCGTGACGGTCATCCCGGCCGCCCTCGTGCGAGGCGGCGGCGGGGCCGGAGGCGGGGAGCGCGCCGGGGGCACCGGCAGCGGCGGCGGCTTCGGGCTCATGGCCCGGCCCGTCGGAGCCTTCGTGATCAGGGACGGCCAGGTCTCGTGGAAGCCCGCCGTCGACGCGACCCGCATCGCCTTCGGGGGGCAGCTCGTCGCGATCGCGGCGCTCCTCGTGATCGCCACGCTCCTGAGGCGGCGATGAGCGGCCGGGCGCTCTCGAGGAGCATCAGGATCGCGGGGATCGTCCTCTTCGCGGCCGCCGTCGTGAAGGAGCTCTCCAAGCCTCCCGCCGAGCGGCAGTGGCACGGCGAGCTTGCCGGCTTCATCCCGTACGAGCTCCGGCCGCCGACCCTCACGAGGTTCCGGGAGCGCTGGTGGAATCCGGACGACGAGCGGATCCTGACGCCGCACGTGTTCGGCGTCGGCTGGAGCGTCAACGTCGGGCGTCTCGTCGAGCTCGCTCGGCGCTAGCGGTCACCTCCTCTCGTCGGGGTCTCAGCCCGAGCGCTCGCGCGAGCCCCCGGTGCTCGTGCAGGCCCGCCCGCAGCCGAACGACGTCCTCCGCCCGCAGGGTGACGGGGCCCCGCCTGGCGACGCCGTCGGTCGTGTACGCGAAACGGACGAGCTGCTCGCCGCCGGGTCCTGCGAGCAGCTGGACGACCGAGGCGAACGCCTTCCCTCCGCTCGACTGCGGGAGCTCGAGCGTCTCGACCACCTCGGCCTTCCCCCACGGAGTCGTCACCGTCGCGCCCATGCGCTCACACTAGGCGGGAAGATGTGACACGTCAGCGACGGACCGTGACGAGTCCGTCACCGCTTCGCAACAGAACGCCAGCTCGCAGGTCTGACGGTGCACGCATAAGCTTGTCCCGTGAGGCCGGGCAAGATCCTGCTGCTCGTCTTCGGCAGCCTTGCCGTGCTCCTCTCGATCGCTCTACTCGGCGGGGGCGGGTTCCTGCTCTGGGCCCACACGACCCAGCGGGACGACGAGGGCTTCTACACGAGCGGCGTCACGCGCTTCTCGTCGACCGCGTATGCGATCACCTCCGAGAAGCTCCAGATCCTCGACGTGCCCGACTGGCTCTTCGAGGGCGGCCGGCTCGGGACGCTCCGCATCCGCGGCTCGAGCACGGATCCTGCGAAGCCGGTCTTCGTCGGCGTCGCCGGCCAGCTCGACGCCGACCGCTACCTCGCAGGTGTCGAGCACGACGAGGTGATCACGTTCGACGTCGCGTACTCGGGCCCGCACGAGCTGACGGTCGAGTACCGCCGCGTTCCCGGGACCGCCGCCCCGGCGCCACCGGCCGCGCAG
>JBBILK010000430.1:0-3024 GCA_037444965.1 Actinomycetota bacterium
CGGAAGCGCTCGAGGTTCGCCGGCTCGTGCCGCGTCGGGCGCCACATGCGGGGGCTCTGGGTGAAGAGCTGCACCGCGTCGCCGCCGATCGCCTCGATCCGGTCGATCGCCGTGTGGATCCCGCCGGAGCTCGAGACGTGGCCGCCGAAGAGCACGGGGCTAGCATACGGCCCGTGCCCGCCGTCCCCGTCCGCGTCCGCTTCGCCCCGAGCCCGACCGGCTTCCTCCACATCGGCGGCGTCCGCACCGCGCTCTTCAACTGGCTCTACGCCCGCCACGAGGGCGGACGGTTCCTGCTCCGGATCGAGAACACGGACACGAGCCGCGAGGTCGAGGCGGCGACGGAGCAGATCCTGCGCTCGCTCGAGTGGCTCGGGCTCGACTGGGACGAGCCGCCCGTGTTCCAGCTCGACCGCCTCGAGCGCCACCAGGAGGTCGCGCGCCGCCTGCTCGCCGAGGGCAAGGCGTACGAGGACGAGGGCGCGATCCGCTTCCGCATGCCCGACGAGGGGACGACCGGCTGGGAGGACGCGATCCGCGGCTGGATCGAGTTCCCGAACGAGCAGCTCGAGGACGTCGTCCTGCTTCGTGGCGACGGGCGGCCGACCTACAACTACGCGGCTCCGCTCGACGACGCCGACATGGGGATCACGCACGTGATCCGCGGCGAGGACCACGTCTCCAACACGCCCAAGCAGCTCCTCGTGCTGCGGGCGATCGGCGCGGAGCCGCCGGTCTACGCGCACGTCCCGAACGTCTTCGGCACCGATGGCAAGAAGCTCTCGAAGCGCCATGGCGCCGTCTCGATCGAGGAGTTCCGGGCGCAGGGGTACGTCCCCGCGGCGCTGATGAACTACCTCGCGCTGCTCGGGTGGAGCCTCGACGACAAGACGACGCTGCTCTCCCGCGACGAGCTCGTCCGCCACTTCACGCTGGAGCGGATCGGCGTCTCGCCGGCGACGTTCGACTACGCGAAGCTCGAGTGGATGAACGGCCAGTACCTGCGTGCGCTGGCGCCCGGCGAGTACGCCGACGCCCTCGTCTCCTACCTTCGGGAGACCGGGTTCGAGGGCGACGAGGGGCTCGTCCGCCGCGCCGCCCCGCTCGTCCAGGAGAAGATCGCCACGCTCGGTGCGTTCCCGCGCTTCGCCGGCTTCTTCTTCGAGCGGGTCGAGGTCGAGCCGGAGCTGCTCGACGGGGCCCGCCCGATCCTCGACGCCGCGGCGGTCGCGGTCGCGGAGACCGACCCGTTCACGGCGGCACGGATCGAGGAGGAGCTGCGCGCCCTCTGCGAGCGGCTCGGGCTGAAGCCCCGCGAGGCCTTCCAGCCGATCCGCCTCGCGGTCACGGGCTCGAAGGTCTCGCCCGGGCTGTTCGAGTCGATCGAGCTGCTCGGGCGGGACGAGACGCTCGCGCGGCTGAACGCGGCAGCCGCGGCGGCAGCCTGACGATGGGCTACGCGCGCGGGTCGATCGACGAGCTCGGCGACGGCGTCTTCCGCAAGGTCCGCCAGGCGCTCGGCGTGACCGCGTTCGGCGTCAACGCGCTCGTGCTCCCGCCGGGGACGGAGTGGTTCGAGCACTTCCACGACCGCCAGGACGAGCTCTACGTCGTCCACCGCGGCAGAGCGGGCTTCGAGGTCGAGGGCGAGCGCTTCGAGCTCGGCCCCGGCGGGCTCGTCCACGTCGAGTCGACGACGCCGCGCCGGTTCTGGAACGCCGGGACGGAGGAGCTCGTGCTCGTGATCGTCGGCGGCGAGGACGGGTACGTCGGCCGGGACGGCCACCTCGTCCACCCTGCGGACGAGGAGCGCCGCCGGCGGGTCGCCGAGGGCGACCTGTCGGCGATCGAGCGCCGGGAGTGATCGCCCGTCTCGGCGTCCTCGCCCTCTCGGCGCTCGCGCTCGGCGCGGCGTGCGGGGGCCGGGAGGAGGCCGTCGCCCCGGCGGACCCCGCCGAGCTCGTCCTGCGCCTCGACGACCTGCCTGCGGGCTACCGGGTCGGCGACGACTCGGGCTGCGGCGAGCTCGGCGTCACCTCCGAGGGAGCCTCCGCGGCGCTCGCCGAGCTCGCGCTCGAGACACATACGAGCGTTTGCAGACAGCAGCTCGAGGCCCAGCGAGCCGTCGAGGGGTCACCGCCCCTCGTCGAGAGCGTGGCCCTCGTCTTCCCGGACGTGGCGCGCGCAAGGCAGGGCTTCCTCCTTCGGGAAGAGCTGCTCTCCGCTCTCACCGGCGAGGAGCTCGAAGAGACCTCCGCCCCGGTCGCGCTGGGCGACGAGACCGCGGCGCTTACGACCGACGACGCCCTCGTGCTCGGGCAGACCGGAAACGATGCGTACGCCGTCGCCTGGCGGCAGGGCTCGATCGTCAGCGCCGTCCTCGCCGCAGGGCTCACGCCCGCCGAGGACGAGGCCGCCGCGGTTGCGCTGGCCCGTGTCCAGGAGGAACGGGTGGCGTCTCCGTCGCCCCTGCCGCCGGGCGCGAACGACGACCGCGAGGTCGCGCTCGACAGCCCGGATCTGGGCATCCCGGTCTGGTGGCTCGGTCGCGACTTCGCGCCGGGGGGAGGCCTGCCGCCACTCGCGCTCCACGACTCCTTCGGGCCGATCGAGCCGGGCGGTGGTCCCGGCAACCGCGTGCAGATCGACTACGGGCTCGAGGGCCCGTCCCCGGGCGTCGTGCTCCAGCTCTGGGAGCCGGGAGCGTGGCGGGTATTCCTCGGGACGGAGCTCGGCCGGCTCGTCTGGGACTCCGAGTGTGCGCAGGCGCACGAGCTCGAGCTGCCGGCCGGGCGCGCCGTCGTCTACGGCGGCTACGCGCCGGCCGAGACCGCTACGGGCTGCCCGTCACGACCGCCGGACGACTGGCTCGCCCACGTCGACCTCGGTGACGTCGTCGTCGCCGTCAACGTCCCCGTCTGCCTCGACTGCCTGCTACCGCCGGACGTGCCACGGGGCCCCTACAACTCGCTCGCCGGGATGGAAGCCGTCGTGCGGGGGTTGAGCGAACGACCGGCCGCAGGC
>JBBILK010000431.1:0-1689 GCA_037444965.1 Actinomycetota bacterium
GCCCCGCACCGCGGGCACGCGCTCCGCGGTCGAGCCGGCCACGTAGCCGTCGGCGCCTGTCTGCGCCAGAGCGAGCGAGACCGACTCCGGGTCGTTGAGGGGCCCGCCGTGGATCAGGCAGAGGACGTCCGGGCGCTCGGAGCGCGCCGCCTCGACCATCGTTGACAGCGCGTCGACCCCAGCCTCGAGCCCGGTCGCCGGCTGGGAGCCGGCGGCACCACCGGCGGTCACACCGAGCATCGCGCCGACGAGCTGCGCCCCGGCCGCGGCCATGCGCCGCGCCTCCTCCGCGTTCCAGGCCCAGCCGAGCGCGGCGAGCCCGCTTTCGACCGCCGCCTCGACGAGCGCGACCTCTCGCTCGAAGCCGAGCCCGGCCGCCTCGAGCTGAGCGCGCAGGTCGCCCTCGTACATACCGATGAACGGCTCGTTCGTGACCCCGGCGGCGCCCAGCTCGGCGGCCTCACCGACCAGCCGCTCCAGCCGCCGGCGCGGATCGTGCGCACCGAGGCCGGCGAGCACCGGCCGCGTCGAGGCGGCGACGACCTCGGGGAGGGCCCGCAGCGTGTGCTCGTTGGCGTCCCCGTAGGGGAGGAACGCGAGCGCCGACGGGAGGCCGGCAACCCGGTGCGTCGCGGTCGAGTAGCAGGCGAGCAGGTCGGCGCCCCCTTCGCAGGCCCCACGGGCCGTGAGCCCGCTCCCGACGCCGACGACGACGAGCTGCCCGCCGGCAGCCCGCTCTCGCAGCTCGGTGACGAGCTCGGCGACGCTCACCGCGCTGCCCAGACCTCGTCGAAGGCGGCGACGACCGCGTCCGCGAACTCGGCGTCGTTGATCGCCGCGTCGACCTCGCGCAGCGGGATGTCAGGGCGCAAGCCGGCTCGGATCGCCTCGAACAGCGCGGCGTCGGCCTCGCGATCCTCGTAGGGCTGACCCGGGGCGCCGACTGCCGAGAGCCCCTGGAGCGGCAGCAGCACGATCGCAGGCCCGGTCGTCCTACTCACCTTCTCGGCGAGGATCCGGCCCAGCTCGCGGCTCTCCTCCAGGTTGGTGCGCGTGATCGTGACCGTCGGGTTGTGGACGTGCAGGCGCCGCTCCGGCACCCGGTGAGCCTCGGGCACGGTGTCCTTCGGCCCCCAGTTGATGACCTCGAGCGCGCCGGGGACGACGACCTGCGGGATGCCCGCGCGCCCTGCCGCTTCGAGCCGGTCCGGGCCGGCCGACAGGATGCCGCCGCAGAGCTCGTCCGTCAGCTCGGAGGTCGTCAGGTCGACGACGGCCTGGACGAGGCCGTCGTCGACGAGCTCCTCCATGCAGCGTCCCCCCGCACCGGTCGCGTGGAAGACGGCGGTCTCGAAGCCGCGCTCCTCGAGCGCCTGCTGGACGCGCAGCACGCACGGCGTCGTGATGCCGAACATGGTGATCGCGACCAGCGGTGGCTGCTCCGTCGCGGTCGAGCCGCCGCGGTTGAGCGCCATCCCCGCAGCCGCGTGAGCGGCGTTCTCGAGCACGAGCCGCGAGATCCGGTTCAGCCCGGCGATGTCCGTCACCGAGTACATGAGGCAGATGTCCTTGGTGCCGACGTAGGGCGAGACGTCGCCCGAGGCCATCGTCGAGACCATCACCTTCGGGACCCCGACCGGGAGCCCCCGCATCGCGGCGGTCGCGACGTTCGTCCCCGACGAGCCGCCG
>JBBILK010000431.1:1732-3024 GCA_037444965.1 Actinomycetota bacterium
CGGCGAGCAGCCGGCGCAGCACCTCGGTGAGGCCGGCCGCCATCACGTCGAGCGCCGCGGCCCGGGCGCCGGCGGTCTCCCCACCGGTGCGCAGCTCCTCGAGCTCGCGCCCGCCTGCCCGGGCCACCTCCGCAGGGCCGACGTCGCAGGCGACGGGCTCCTCGCCGGTCGGCGGCTCGAGCACGCCCACGTCGACGACGAGCGGGGTCGCCCCCGCAGCGCGGACGCGCTCGGCGACGAAGGAGACCTCCCGGCCCTTCGTATCGAGCGTGCCGACGACGACGACGGTCGCACTACGGGCCCCGCTCATGAGCTCGTGGAGACGGGGATCTGCTTGAACCGCTTCATGTTCTCGGTCATCGCCACCTCCGTCGGCAGCCGCTCCATGCTCGAGGCGCCGAAGAAGCCGACCACGCCGCTGGTTCGCTCGAGCACGTAGGCGGCATCCTCGGGCTCGGCGATCGGGCCGCCGTGGCAGAGGACGAGAACGTCGGGGTTGACGGCGACCGCCGCGTCCCGCATCGCCTGGATCAGCGTGACGCACTCGTCGAGCGTCTTCGCCGTCTCCGCGCCGATCGTCCCCTTCGTCGTCAGCCCCATGTGCGGAACGAGCACGTCGGCTCCGGCCTCGGCCATCGCGCGGGCCTGCTCCGGGTCGAAGACGTACGGACAGGTGAGCAGATCGAGCTCGCGGGCCGCCCGGATCATCTCGACCTCGAGCTCGAAGCCCATCCCCGTCTCCTCGAGGTTCTGGCGGAAGACGCCGTCGATGAGACCGACGGTGGGGAAGTTCTGAACGCCCGTGAAGCCGATCTCCTTCAGCTCGCGCAGGAACACGGGCATCAGCCGGAACGGGTCGGTGCCGCAGACGCCGGCGAGCACCGGCGTCTCCCGCACGATCGGCAATACCTCGGCCGCCATCTCGACCACGATCGCGTTCGCGTCCCCGTACGGCATCAGCCCGGCGAGCGAGCCTCGTCCCGCCATCCGATAGCGGCCCGAGTTGTAGATGATGATCAGGTCACCGCCCCCGGCCTCCGCGCATTTCGCCGAGAGGCCTGTTCCCGCGCCGGCACCGATGATCGGCTTTCCCTGCGCCACCTGCGCGCGAAGGCGGGCCAGCGTTTCCTCTCGCGTCATCCGCGCGCCGCCTTCCACTGCTGGTGGAGCTCGTGCAGGCGGTCCGCCATCGCGAGCGCGAACCGCTCGTCGTTCACGTCCATGTCGAGCCAGTGCACCTCCACGCCAGGGTCGAGAGTCTCCCTCAGCGCTCCGAAGAGCGCTTCGTCCGC
>JBBILK010000432.1:0-2154 GCA_037444965.1 Actinomycetota bacterium
GCGGCCGCCCCGGGCGCGAGCGCGAGCGCCGAGAGGGCGAGGACGAGTGCGAGAGCTCGGTTGATCCGGGTCATTGTCGCTCACCTCCACCGCGTCCTACACCGGCCGCCGCCGGCAGGTTCCGCGGCGAAGCCCCTAGGCGAGCCCGTGGCGGCGGCGCAGCTCCTGCGAGACCCGGTCGCGCAGGGCGACGAGGGCCGCGCTCAGCTCGACCGTGTACGGCTCCGCGGCGAGCGTCCGGTGGCGGCCGGGCAGGAGCGCCCGCTCCGCGGCGCAGCGCTCGCGCGCTGCGCCGAGCGGCTCCTGCCACGTGCGCCGGCCGCCTGCCATCACGGGCCGGAGGAGCGGCTCGCCCCCCGCGGGCCCCTCCTCCGCCGCGAGGCCGATCAGATCGGCTGCGAGCCGCTCCCCTTGGCGGCGCCGCCACACCTGCTTCGCGCCCGGCAGCGTGGCCTTCGTCGCCGACAGCTTGAGCGTCGGCTTGCCGTCGAACTCGACGAGCTTGTACGCCATGTCCAGGAACGGGCTGTCGGAGGCGGTCCCGAGCTTCGAGCCGATGCCGAAGCCGTCGATCGGCGCCCCCGCCTCGAGCAGGCCGGCGACGTCGTGCTCGTCGAGGCCGCCGCTCGCGAAGACGATCGCGTCCGAGCCCGCCTCGTCGAGGATCGCCCGCGCCGCTCTCGAGAGGCCGAGCAGGTCTCCCGAGTCGAGACGCACCCCCCGCAGGTGGTGCCCCGCCGCGGCGAGCTCGCGGGCGACGATCGCGGCACGCCGCATCCCTTCCTCGGTGTCGTAGGTGTCGACGAGCAGGATCGACCGGTCCGGGTAGGCGCGCGCGAACGCCCGGAACGCTGCGAGCTCGTCCTCGAACGCCTCGACGTAGGAGTGCGCCATCGTTCCCGCGATCGGGATCCCGAGCTCCTTGCCGGCGAGGACGTTCGAGGTGGAGTCGAAGCCGGCGAGCCAGCTCGACCGGGCGGCGCGCATCCCCGCACCGGCGCGGTGCGTGCGGCGCAAGCCGAAGTCGACGAGCATGCGCCCGCCGGCGACGTCGACCGAGCGGGCCGCCTTGCCGGCAACGAGCGACTGGAAGTGCACCTCGTTCAGCACGACCGTCTCCACGAGCTGGGCGGCGAGGATCGGGCCGCTCACCTCGAGCACGGGCTCGTGCGCGAAGAAGAGCGTTCCCTCGGGCATGGCGCGGACGTCGCCGGTGAACCGCAGCTCCCGCAGGTGGGCCAGGAAGGCGGGCGTGAACAGGCCCGTCCGCTCGAGGAACGCGAGCTCGTCCTCGGCGAACGCGAACGCCTCGAGGTAGGCGAGAACGTCGTCGAGCCCGGCCGCGACCAGATAGCCCCAGCCCTCGGGCAGGCGGCGGGTGAAGAGGCTGAACGTCGCGGTGCGCTCGTGGATGCCCTCGGCGAAGTAGCTCTGGCCCATCGTGAGCTCGTAGAGGTCGAGGAGGAGCGCAGGCGGGTCGGGCCCGCCGCGCGCGTCGCCGGCCGTCATCAGGTGCGCTTGGGACTCTTGCCGCGGCGCTCGAGGTGGTCGACGTCCGCGTCCGGTCCAGGGAACACGAGCGCCTCGCGGCCCGTGTCCGACCAGAGCACGCGGAAGGGCGGCCGGCCGCCCGCGCCGAGCGCCTCGAGGATCTCGCCGTCGCGGTCGGGCTCGCCCAGGTGGTGCCCGCGGATCACGAGCCGGTCGCCCGGGCGTGCCCGCAGGCCGTGCTGCTCGCCAGGCTCGCGCTTGCGCTTGCCTGGCTTGACGGTCTGCGAGGCGTCCCGGGGCGCGGCTCTCGGCGCCCGCTTGCGCCCGGCACCCGCCTTCGGCAGCAGCACCGCGTCCGGCCCCGGGTGGAAGACCGACTCCCGTCCGTCCTCCCAGCGCACGCGGTAGTACTCGCCGCCCGGCGAGCTCAGCACCTCAGCGATCGTGCCCCGGCGCCCTCCGCTCCCCGAGCGGCGGCTCCCGACCGCGACCTCGTCGCCGACTCGCGCTTGCCAGTCCGTCACGTGTCTCCCTCGTCCGACCGCACATCGTAGGCGCTGCGCCGCGCCAGCGCTTTTCCGAGCTCGAGCACGCCCGCGGGGAGCACCGCGAAGGCGACCGCGACGCCGAGCTCCGAGCGAGCGAGCGACACCGTGCCGAACG
>JBBILK010000432.1:2201-2979 GCA_037444965.1 Actinomycetota bacterium
CGCCGCCGAGGCGGCGACGCCCGCGGCGAGCAGCGGATTCCACGAGCCGCGCCAGGCCGGCCGGGCGGGCGTGCGGAGCGAGTAGGCGAGCGCGAGCTCGGCGAGCGCGATCGCGAGGAACGACATCGTCTGCTCGACTCCGCCGCCGATGCTCCGCCCGACGAGGTAGGCGCCGAGCCCCGCGAGCCCGACGAGGAGGCCGAGCGCTCCGAGCAGCGCCCACGCTCGCCGGGTGAAGAGCGCGCCGCCCCGTCTTGGCCCCCGCCGCATCGCGCCGGGCGCCGCGGAATCGCGGGAGAGCGCGACCGCCGGTACCCCGTCGGTGAGCACGTTCACGGTCAGCACCTGCACGACGGTCATCGGCGCCCCGAGCCCCGCCAGCACGGCGATTCCGAAGAGGACGACCTCGCCGAAGTTGGCCGAGAGCAGGAAGCCGACGAAGGTCCTGATGTTGTCGGAGATCCGCCGCCCCTCCCGGACAGCGGCCACGATCGTCGAGAAGTCGTCGTCGGTCAGGACGAGCGCCGCCGCCTCGCGCGCCGCCTCCGTACCCGAGCGACCCATCGCCACCCCGACGTCCGCCCGCCGGAGCGCCGGCGCGTCGTTCACCCCGTCGCCGGTGACCGCGACGACCTCGCCCCGCCGCTGCAGGTCCTCGACGAGCTCGAGCTTGTCGGCGGGAGAGATCCGCGCGTGTACGTCCTCGTCGGGCAGCTCAAGCGCGCGCCCGACCGCGAGCGCGGTCGCCGGGTGGTCGCCCGTGACCATCTTCACCCCG
>JBBILK010000433.1:0-2351 GCA_037444965.1 Actinomycetota bacterium
ACCGCCTCGGCGATCGAGACGAGGATCGCCGAGCTGAAGGCGACCCTCGACGGCGAGGACGCGGACGAGATCCGCGCGAAGTCGGATGCGCTCACCGAGGCTTCGCACAAGCTTGCGCAGGCGGTGTACGAGCGCGTCCAGGCCCAGCAGGCGACCGCCCCGGGCGGCGACGGTGCCGCGGCGGAGGAGGAGGTCGTCGAGGAGGCCGAGTACGAGGTCGTGGACGACGAGGCGAAGCGGTCCTGACGGATGACTCCCCAGCCGTCCCCCGATCCCCGAGACCGGCACGCCCCGACGAAGGCGGAGCTGGCGGCGCGCGTCGCCGAGCTCGAGGCGGCGCTCGCCGAGGCCGGCGCCCGGCGCGACGAGTACCTCGGCGACCTGCAGCGGATCGCCGCCGACTTCGACAACTACCGTAAGCGGGTCGCCCGCGACCAGGAGAGCCTCGTCGCGCGGGCCCACGAGCGGCTCGTGAAGGAGCTGCTACCCGTCCTCGACGACCTCGAGCGGGCGCTCGACGCCGCCCTCCACCACGAGGAGGCGAAGCTCGAGGAGGGCGTTCGGCTCGTCGAGCGCCAGCTTCGCGAGACGCTCGCGAAGGAGGGGCTCGTCGAGGTCGAGACGGACGGGCGGTTCGATCCGCACGTCCACGAGGCCTTGCTCACGCAGCCGTCCGAGGCGGAGGAAGGAGCGATCATCCAGGTCCTGCAGAAGGGCTACGCGCTCGGCGACCGCATCCTGCGGCCCGCGCGGGTCGTCATCTCGCAGGGCGTCCAGGAGGCGCACCCGGCCGAATGAAGGACCTCTACGAGACCCTCGGCGTCGCGAAGAGCGCGTCGCAGGACGAGATCAAGAAGGCGTACCGCAAGCTCGCTCGCAAGTTCCATCCGGACAAGAACCCGGGCGATCGCGAGGCGGAGGAGCGGTTCAAGGAGATCTCGGCCGCGTACGACGTCCTCGGCGACCCGGAGAAGCGCGCCCAGTACGACCGGGTTGGCTCCCGTCTGTTCGCCGGCGGCAGGGCGGGAGGCTTCGGCGGCTTCGAGGGGGCATTCACGTTCGAGGGCGTCGACCTCGGGAGTCTCTTCGGCGATCTGTTCGGCGGCGGTTCGGGCGGACGGGCTGCGCGGCGAGACCGCGGCCGGCGCGGCCGGGACGTCGAAGCTGCCGTCAACCTCTCCTTCGAGGACTCGCTCGCCGGGGCGACCGTGAAGATCCCCGTCGACGTCGAAGGGCCCTGCACGGCCTGCCGCGGCACGGGGGCCGAGCCCGGGACGCAGCCCGTCGTCTGCCCGGAGTGCCGGGGCCGCGGCGTCGTCTCGCAGAGCCAGGGGCTGTTCGCGCTCCAGACCCCCTGCCTTCGCTGCGGCGGCGACGGGACGGTCGTGGAGAAGCCCTGCGCCGCCTGCCGCGGCAGCGGCCGCGAGCGGCAGACGAAGCGCTACACGGTCAAGATCCGGCCCGGCGTGCAGGACGGGACGCGGATCCGGCTCGCCGGGAAGGGCGAGCCGGGGTGGGGCGGAGCCCCGCCGGGCGACCTGTACGTCACGACCAGGGTCGCGCGCTCGGGACTGTTCGAGCGCCGCGGCGCGGATCTCGTCATCGACGTGCCCGTCACGTACGCGGAGGTGGCGCTGGGAGCGACCGTCGAGGTGCCGACGCCCGACGGGAAGATCTCGCTGAAGGTGCCGGCAGGCTCGCAGGACGGCAAGCTCCTGCGGGTTCGCGGCAAGGGCGCGCCGAAGCTGAACGGCTCCGGCCACGGCGACCTGCTCGCCCGCCTGCGCCTGACCGTCCCCACGAAGCTGACGAAGGCCGAGCGCGAGGCGATCGAGAACCTGCAGAAGGTGTCACGGGAGAACCCGCGCGAGTCCTTCGTGGGGAGCTGACGTGGACACGCGACCCCGCTACATGATCTCGATCGCCGCCGAGCTCGTCGGCATGCACCCGCAGACGCTCCGGATCTACGAGGCGAGGGGCCTCGTTCGCCCGCAGCGCACGCCGGGCAACACACGCCTCTACTCCGACGCCGACATCGCGCGGCTGCAGCTGATCCAGCGCCTGACCGGCGAGCTCGGCCTCAATCTCGCCGGCGTCGAGCGCGTGATGTCGCTCGAGGACGAGGTCACCCGCCTGCGGGCGCGCATCGACCGCCTCGAGCGCGAGCTGCGGGAGACCGTCGAGCAGGTGCGCCGCGAGTACCGCCGCGAGCTGATGCTCTACGAGAAGCCTTCCCTCCCGATGCGCCAGCCCGGAACGACTGGGAATCCATGGACTTCAACACGCTGACCGTCGGGTCGCGCGAGGCCGTCGGGCAGGCGTCCGAGCTCGCCCGCCGGCTTCAGGCCCGC
>JBBILK010000434.1:0-2973 GCA_037444965.1 Actinomycetota bacterium
AGGGCGACCTCGAATGCCATTCGATCCCGACCGTTCCGTCCGTCCAGCCTCGAGCGGCGAACTCGGCGGCGACGGTCTCGAGCGCCGTCTCGTACGTGAAGAAGATCGCGTCGTCGAAGTGGGCGGTCATCTCGACCAGCGAGCGGTGGCGCTCGTAGTCGACGAAGACGATCGCGTCCGAGTCCCTCGTGACGACGACGCCGAGCGGCGCACGAGGTGGATACCAGATCGACTCGAAGCCGGTCAGGTAGCACATGTTCGCCGGGCTCATCACGTAGAGCACGTCGACGCCGCGGCGCTCCAGCTCCGCCCGGACGCGGCGCGCCCGGTCGCGGTACTCCTCGACGGGGAAGGGCAGCTCGGCGCGCTCCATGACGATCGGTCATCCTACGCGCTCGTGGGCGAGCTTCACTACCTGTCCGCGACGGAGGCGCTCGCGCGCTTCCGTGCCCGGACGCTCTCGCCGGTCGAGCTCGTGGAAGCCGTGATCGAACGGGCCGAGGCCGTAGAGCCCAAGGTGAACGCGCTGCCGGTCCGCTTCTTCGACGAGGCGCTCGCCGCGGCGCGGGCGGCCGAGGCGCGCTACGCCGGCAAGGGGCGGCGCCCGCGGGCGCTCGAGGGGCTCCCGGTAGCGGTGAAGGAGGAGGCGGCGATCGCCGGCCAGCCGTGGACGCAGGGCTCGCTCCTCACGAGGGACGCCGTCGCCGACCACACGGCCGTCTTCGCAGAGCGGATCATCCGGGCGGGCGGGATCGTGCACGCGCGCTCCGCCGCGCCCGAGTTCTCGTGCGCCCCGTTCACACATTCGCGACTCTGGGGCGTTACCCGTAATCCCTGGAACCTCGGCTACAGCGCCGGCGGCTCGTCAGGCGGCTCCGCGGCGGCCCTCGCCTCCGGCACGGCGACGCTCGCGAGCGGCTCCGACATCGGTGGCTCGATCCGCATCCCGGCCTCGTTCTGCGGCGTCGTCGGCTTCAAGCCGCCCTACGGCCGCGTGCCCGAGGAGCCTCCCTACAACCTCGACCACTGGTGTCACGAGGGGCCGCTGGCGCGGACAGTCGCCGACTGCGCGCTCTTCGAGAACGTGATCGCCGGGCCGCACCGAAGCGACGTCGTCTCGCTGCGGCCGAAGCTCCGCATCCCGGCCGAGCTGCGGGGGATCGAGGGCTGGCCGATCGCGCTGTCGCTCGATCTCGGCGGCTTCCCGGTCGACGAGGACGTTCGCAGGAACACCCTCGCCGCGGCCGACGCGTTCCGCGAGGCCGGAGCGGTCGTGGAGGAGGTCGAGCTGGGCTGGGACCACCGCGAGATCGCCGAGGCCGCACGCATCCACTTCGGCTCGATCTTCGGCCCGCTCATCGCAGAGCAGGCACGAGAACATCGCGAGCTGATGACGCCGTACGCGATCGCGTTCGGCGAAGAGGCGAGGACGGTCCGCAAGCGGGACTTCGTCCGGGGACTCGAGATCGAGGGCCGTGTCTACGAGCGGCTCGGTCGCGTGCTCGAGCGCCGCCGCATCCTGATCTGCCCGACGTTCGCCGTCCCTGCGCTCGAGGCCGGTGAGGACTACGTCGAGCGCAACCCGGAGGTGAACGGCGTCGAGCAGGGGAGCCTCTACGACGTGCTGATGACGGCTGCCTTCAACCTCTGCAGCCGCTGCCCGGTGCTCAGCGTGCCGTCGGGCTTCGCCCGCACGGGCGTCCCGACCGGGCTCTCGATCGTGGGCCGTACCTACGACGACGTGAGCGTGTTCCGGGCCGGCGCCGCCTTCGAGCGGCTGCACCCCTGGCTCGACGCTCCCGAGCGCCGGCCCGCCCTACCCTGACCCAGGAGGAGCCATGACCGAGAAGCCTCGCCCGGCGGTTGTCCCGATGGACAGCGTCCCGCCCGTTCCGGCCGACCAGGCGGTGACGAAGGTCCGGATCGCCCGCCTGATCACGAAGCAACGCTGCGGCTCCAACCTCCTGCTCGGGGTCTCGTGGATGGACCCGGGCGAGGAGACGAACACGTGGTCGTCCCGGGCGGAGAACGACATGGGGCCCGGCGACCACTGGTACGGCCCCGTCGACGAGACGTACTTCATCGTCCGCGGCAGGCTGCGGCTCACGTGGGACGAGGGCGTGCTCGAGCTCGGGCCGAACGACGCCGTCTACCTCGCACCCGGCTGGACGTATCACCTGAAGAACGTCGGCGACGAGCCCGCCTTCTTCGTGTACTCGATGACGCCGACGCCCGAATGAGCGAGGAGGTGCCGCCCTACCCGGGCCGCGCCTGGTGGCTCGTCGAGGCGCTCGGGGCGGATCCAGGCGAGCCGTGCCCGCCGCTCGAGGGGAGCCGGGAGGCGGACGTGGTCGTCGTCGGCGGCGGCTACACGGGGCTCTGGACCGCTCACCGCCTGCTCGAGCTCGATCCGGGTCTCGAGGTCGTCGTGCTCGAGCGCGACATCTGCGGCGGGGGCCCGAGCGGGCGGAACGGCGGCTTCGTGAACGGCTACTGGTCGTCGCTCGACGCTCTCGTCGACCTGTTCGGGGACGGCCGGGCGCTCGCACTCGCCAGGGCGGCGGACGAGAGCGTCAGGGATATCTTCGACTGGTGCGGACAGCACGGGGTCGACGCCTGGTACGTGTTCGCCGGCGACCTCGGCGTGGCCACCTCCCCCGCCCAGGAGGGGCGCTGGCGCGCGCTCGTCGAGGAGGCCCGGCGGCTCCGGGTCACCGACCAGCTCGTCGCGCTCTCGCCGGCCGAGGTGGCAGCCCGGATCAGGCTTCCTCACGCGGGCGGCGGGGTCTTCGTCCCGACCGGAGCGACGGTGCAGCCGGCGCGCCTCGCACGCGGGCTGCGCAGGGTCGTCCTCGGCCAGGGCGCGAGGATCTACGAGGGGTCGCCGGTGACGCGCTTCCGTGCCGGCCCTCCCGTCAGGGCGGAGACGCCGGGCGGCACGGTGACTGCGCCCGTCGCCGTGCTCGCGACGAA
>JBBILK010000435.1:0-1226 GCA_037444965.1 Actinomycetota bacterium
TAGTTGACGCCGGCCTGGGCACCGAGCTGCTTCGCGTGCTCGAGCTTCTCATCGCTCGAAGACGTGACGATCACCTTCGCGGCCGCCTGCTGGGCAAGGGCAACCGCGAAGCTCGAGACGCCGCTCCCGACCCCGAGCACGAGCACCGTCTGGCCTGCGCCGAGCCGCCCGCGCGTGAACAGCGCCCGGTAGGCGGTCAGCCCGGCGAGCGGGAACGCGGCCGCCTCCTGCCACGAGAGCCGGCGCGGCTTCGGGTACAGGTTCTCCGCCGGCACCGCGATCAGCTCGGCGTAGGTGCCGTTGTCGGGGCCGCCGAGGATCCGGAAGCCTTCGCCCGGCGCGTCCTCGCGGTCGCCCCAGTCGAGCGAGGGGAGGATCACGACCTCCTCCCCCGTGTCGCGCCTGACGCCCGCTCCGTCGGAGCCGAGGATCAGCGGCAGCGGGAAGCGCTGGCTGGGCAGGATCCCCTTGCGCAGGGTGGTGTCGCGCCGGTTGAGCGCCGCCGCCTTGAGCTCGACGACGACCTGGCCCGGGCCCGGCTCGGGGTCGGCGAACTCGTCGAGCCGGAGCTGCGCCGGGTCGCCGAAGTCGTGGAGGACGACCGCCTGCACGGGATCACACCCTATCCGAGCTTCGGGAGCGCAGGAAGAGCGTCGCCCGCAAGTTCTCGGCGTCCTGCGGGAGCTCGTCCGCGAGCCGCTTCAGGTCGTCGCCGAAGAGCTCGCGGTCGAGCGTGGCGACGTCGGGCCAGTCGACCTCGACCTGGTTGTCGGCGGGATCGCGAAAGTACATCTGCACCTCGCCGCCTGGAAGCTCCCAGAGGTAGGCGTAGCGGCTGTCCCGCTCGAACAGGCCGCGGGCCTTCAGGCGCCGGTAGCACTCCTCGAAGTCGTCGACCTCGATGCCGAGGTGCTGGTAGGTGCGCGCCGGCCGCTCGTCGACGTGGAAGAGGTGCAGCTGCAGGTCGCCGAGCCGGAGCCACCGGACGGGGAAGCCGAAGTTCGGAGCCGGGATCTGCTCCATCCCGAACACGTCGCGGTAGAAGCGCAGCGACTCGTCGACGTCGACCGCGGGAATGCTCACGTGGTTGAGCAGCGTCGCCCGCACGGGGCCGCCATGATACCGCGGCCTCACCGTGCTAGCCTCAGCCCGGAGACAACGCGAAGCCCCGACCTGGGAGGCACGATGGCCGAGGAGATCGTCTACGGCGAGATCGCCACGGGCGC
>JBBILK010000435.1:1236-2968 GCA_037444965.1 Actinomycetota bacterium
ATTCCTACCGGGCGATCATCCCGTACGAGTCGCTCGATCCGCTGACGATCGGCGCGTCCGGCGACGAGAGCAAGGTCAGCCGCGAGACGCTCGAGCTCGAGATCCCGCAGGCGAACCTGCTCGCCGCCGTCTACCCGGACGAGCCGGCGCCCGTGCCCGACGCGACGGAGGCCGCGCGCTACGCGCTCGAGCATCCCGTCTCCGGCCACACGTTCTCCCGGATCCTCGCCGACGCGACGAGCGTTGCCGTGATCATCGACAACCAGTTCCGGCCGACGCCGCAGTCGAAGCTGCTGCCGGCGGTGTTCGACGCCCTCGAGGCGGCGGGGATCACGGATGTCCGGGTGGTCTGCGCGAACGGGAAGGTCTTCCCGATGTCCGACTCGGACATCCCCCAGAAGATCGGTGCCGACAACCTCGCCAGGATGGAACGTGCCGGGATCCCGTTCTTCCAGAACGAGCCGCGCAACCCGGACCTGTACACGTACGTCGGCGTCTCCTCGCGCGGGACGCCGGTCTGGCTCCACAGCGAGGTCGCGAAGTGCGACGTCAAGCTCACGATCGGGCAGGCGCAATCGAACCATTGGGGCGCCGGCGGCGGCGGCAAGCTGATCCTCCCCGGCGTCGTCTCCGACGAGACGATCGAGTCGAACCACTGCAACCTGGTGCCCTCGCCGCAGACGCACTACGGCGCGTACGCCGGCCCGATGCGCTCCGACATCGACGAGGTGGCGACGATGTGCGGGCTCACGTGCACGATGAACGTGATCCTCGACACGCACGGGCGGGTCGTCGACTGCATCTTCGGCTCGCATCCCGACGCCCACCGGGTCGCGATCGGCCGCTTCAACGAGATCTACGCCTACGAGCACCCGGGCGCCGCCGACATCGCGATCTGCGGCGTCTTCGCACCGACCGACCACCTGTTCTTCCACACCGGCTGGGGCTGCATGTCGAGCGACCTCGTCGTCAAGGAGGGCGGCTCGATCATCTACTGCAGCCCTTCCCCGGGCATCTCGACGGCGGTCGGCGATTTCCCGGGGCTCGCGCTGATGGATCTGATGAAGCCGTACATGCCGCCGACCCGCGAGAACTACCAGCGCGTGCTCAGGGACATCCACTCGCGCGCGATCCAGATGTGGGCGGGCTGCATCTGGGTGCCGATCTACGAGGTGATGACGCGCAAGCACCTGACCATGGTGACGCTCGCGGAGAACCTCGAGCTCGCCGCGGACATCGGCCTCGACGCCACGACCTCCCTCGACGAGGCGTTCGCCCAGGCGCTGGACCGGCACGGCCCGGAGGCGAAGGTGATCGTGCTCCCCTACGCCCGCTACCAGCTGCCGCGGAACGCGATCCGGATGCGCGCGGAGGAGATCAAGCTCCTCGAGGAGGTGCGCCTGTAACGGGCGCGAACGGCGACATCAGGGGCTCGACGACGATCGTCGAGCTGCTGCGGCGCTACCCGGGCGGGGAGGCCGCGCGGCTGATGTCGCGTCTGGCGTGGCCGTGCGCCCACTGCGGGGGCGCGTTCCACGAGCCGCTGACCATGGCCGCGACGCGCCACCGGAACTCGCCGCGGGCCGTGCTCGAGGCCTTCCGGGCGCTCGCCGAGCCGGATGGACCAAGCGACGAGCAGATCGCCCGCGCAGCCGAGAAGCACCGCTGAGCCCGTGCTGCTGCGCGGCGTCCTCTTCGACCTGGACGGCACGCTCGCCGACACGGCGTCGGC
>JBBILK010000436.1:0-2968 GCA_037444965.1 Actinomycetota bacterium
CGCGACCCTGTCGCCTCCGCCGGCAAGCCCCGGCCGGTCGCCGAGCGCGCGGCGGGCACGACTGCCCTCCCCGTCTTCGACTGGGACGAGCTGCGGCACGGAGCCGTGATCGACGGCCCCGGCGTGCTCGAGTCCGACACGAACACGTGCATGGTTCCCCCTCGCTGGTCGCTCACGATCGACGAGCTCGGCAATGCCCGGCTGGAGCCGACGGACAGAAGGACGTGAGATGGAGCGGATTCGCATCACCGAGTACCTCGACCTCGACCTGGACTCGGAGAGCTGGCACTGCCATCGCTGCGGGACGGGGCTCGCGCCGGCGTCGCGCAACTACAAGGAGGGCTGTCTCGTCTACGACCGCGACCCGCGGGAGATCCACCGGCCGCTGATCGAGGGTGAGTACACCTTCGCGCCCGACCCGGAGTGGGTGCGGATCCTCGAGTTCTACTGCCCGTCCTGCGGCACCCAGATCGAGACCGAGTACCTGCCGCCGGGTCACCCCATCACCCACGACATCGAGCTCGACGTCCCGAAGCTGCGGGAGCGCATAGAGCGCGGCGAGCTTTCGATCAGGGAGAACCGCCTTGTCTACCACGGCTGAGCAGGAGGCCTTCGAGCGAGCCCGCAACACCGTCGACGTCGACGTCGGCGGCACCTTCACCGACATGGTGATGGTCGTCGACGGGCGCACCATCTTCCACAAGGTGCCCACGACGCCGTACGACCTCTCCGTCTGCTTCATGCAGGTGCTCGCGGAGGGAGCCGAGGAGCTCGGCACCACGATCGAGGCGCTCGCGCCGCGGCTCGACGCCGTGCGCTACTCGACCACGGTGGCGATGAACCGGCTGATCGAGCGGGACGGGCCTCGGCTCGGCCTGATCACCACCGAAGGTCACGAGGACGCGATCCTGATCGGCAAGGGCGCGCAGTGGATCGACGGGAAGCGTCTGGACGAGCGGCGCGCGCTGCCGCTCCAGGAGAAACCCGTTCCCCTCGTCCCGCGCGACATGATCGTCGGGGTCAAGGAGCGGATCGACGGGCGCGGCCGCGTGATCCGGCCGCTCGACGCCGACGACGTGCGGCGCAAGGTACGCCACCTCGTCGACCGGGGCGCCCGCGGCTTCGTCGTCTCGCTCCTGTGGTCGTTCGTGAACCCCGAGCACGAGCAGAGGGTGAAGGAGATCATCCGCGAGGAGTACCGCGACTACCACATCGGCCACCTGCCGGTGGTGCTGGCGAGCCAGGTCGTGAGCCGCCTCGGCGAGTACGAGCGCACGATGACGGCCGTGCTGGACGCCTACCTGCAGCGGGCGATGCGCGCCGAGCTTTCGGCCACCTGGGACAAGCTCAGAGACGCCGGTTACGTGGGCCCCCTGTTCATGGTGCACAACTCGGGCGGCTGCGCCGACATCTTCAAGACCACCGCGTCGCGGACCTACAACGGGGGCCCGGTTGCCGGGCTGATCGGCGCCAGCGACATCGCCCGCCGCATGGGCGCCAAGAACGTCGTCACCTCCGACGTGGGCGGCACGAGCTTCGACGTGGGACTCGTCGTCGACCAGTCGGTGCGCAACTACGAGTTCAACCCCGTCATCGACTGCTGGATGGTCGCCATCACCATGCTCCAGTCGCTCTCGATCGGCGCTGGCGGCGGCTCGATCGCCTGGATCAACGAGTCGCTGGGCCGGAGGCTCGAGGTCGGTCCGCGCAGCGCCGGCGCCTACCCCGGGCCGGCCGCCTACAACCTGGGTGGCACCGAGCCCACCGTCACCGACGCCGATCTCGTCCTCGGCTACATCAATCCGGGCAACTACTTCGGCGGCCGCATGCAGCTCGACCGCGAGGCCGCCGAGCGGACGATCCGGGAGCGCATCGCCGAGCCCCTGGGCCTCGACCTGATCGAGGCGGCCTCCCTGATCCGGCGCATCATCGACGACAAGATGGCCTCGGCGATCCGCAAGGAAGTGGTGCTGCGCGGCTACCGCCCCTCGGACTTCGTCGTCTTCGCGTTCGGCGGCGCCGGCCCCACCCACGTCGCCGGCTACATGGACGAGATCCCGCGGGCGGTCGTCTTCCCCTTCTCGCCGGTCTTCTGCGCCTACGGCAGCTCGATCATGGACGTCGTCCACGTCTACGAGCGCTCGCACCGGATGATCCTGCTCGAGCCGCTCACCGAGAAGCCGACCGAGGACTACGCCACCTTCAACGGGATCGTCGAGCACCTCCTGAACGAGGCCCGCCGCGAGCTCGCCGCCGAGGGCTTCGACCCCGAGCGCGCCGCCTTCGCCCTCGAGCTCGACATGCTCTACGGCGGCCAGATCCACGCGAAGCGCACCTCGACCCCCCAGCTCTTCCTCGAGAGCGAGGAGGACGTCGACCGCCTCTACGACCACTTCGAGCGCGAGTTCTCGGAGGCCTTCAGCCCGCTCATCGTCAACAGGCCCGGCGGCGTCTACATCGACACGTTTGTGCTGAAGGCTTCCTTCCCGGGGCAGCGGCTCCAGCTCGAGCCGATCGCGGCGAACGGCCGCGGCACGCCCAGCCCGAAGGCGACGCGACGCGCCTACTGGCCCGAGGCGAGCCGCTGGGACGAGACTCCCGTCTTCGACCTCGAGCCGCTCCTCCGCTCGCGGAGCCAGCTCGAAGGACCCGCACTGATCGAGTCGCCCTACACGACCGTCGTCGTGCCGCCCGGCAAGCGCTTCAGCGTCGACGAGTACGGCCTCGGAGTCCTCGAGCGCAGCGCCTAGCCAGGAGGCGAGATGGCAGTTCCGACCGCAGAAGAGAAGCTCGCGATGCTCCGCGTGGAGCCTCCCACCGCGGCGGAGCTGGCCGCGCTCGAGACGCTCGCCCCCGGCGACTACGAGATCGGCTTCCAGCGCACGAACGACATCGTCGACGAGGCCCTCGAGCTGTTCGAGCGCTCCTGCCGCTCGAGCATGGGCATCGCCGGCGACGTCATGGTCGC
>JBBILK010000437.1:0-1933 GCA_037444965.1 Actinomycetota bacterium
CGAGGGCGGCTTCGAGTACGCGCTCGGGCCGGGGAAGAACTTCGACACCTCGGCGCCGCTCGGCCCGTGGATCGTGACGCGCGACGAGATCCCCGACCCGCAGAGCCTCGGGCTGCGCACGCTCGTGAACGGCGAGCTCCGGCAGTCGAACTCGACCGCGAAGATGATCTGGACGGTCGCCGAGATCGTCGCCTTCTTCTCGCACTTCTACACCCTCCCGCCCGGGCTCGTGATCGAGACGGGCACGCCGGGAGGGACGGCCTGGGCGACCGACCCCGAGATCGGCGGGAAGCCCTACGCGCGCGGCGACGTCGTCCGCGGTGGCTACCTGCAGCCGGGCGACGTCGTCACCGTCGAGATCGACGGCATCGGCGCCCTCACCAACCCGATCGTCAGCGCGGAGGGAGGTTGAGCAGAGACACAGAGCGGTAAGGCAGCGACACGCGGTTTGTCGTAAAGGAGGAAGAGCACTGTGAGCCTGCTGATTCCAGACGCCCCGACCCTGTTCCTGAACGCGAAGCTGATCGACGGGAACGGCGGCGAGCCGGTCGAGAACGCCGCGGTTCTGGTCGAGGACACGAAGATCGCGAAGGTCGGCAAGACGACCGACTTCCCCGAGGGCATGGACGGCAACCTGCGGACCCTCGACCTCGAGGGCCGTACGCTGATGCCCGGTCTGATCGAGGGCCACTTCCACATCTCCTTCTGGGGCGTGCGGGAGCTGCCGGACCTCGACCTCAAGCTCCCTGCGGAGCGCACGACGGTCTACGCCGTCAAGAACGCCGAGCTCGCGCTCCGCTGCGGCTACACCGGCGTCGCGAGCGCGGGGGCGCTCCACCGGATCGACGTCACGATCCGCGACATGGTCAACGAAGGCGTCATTCCCGGGCCGCGGATGGCGGCCTCGGGCCGGGACATCTGCGCCACCTCCGGGATGCTCGACTGGAACCCGTCCTTCTGGAAGCTCGGCATGGACGGGCTTGCCATCTTCGCCGACGGCGTCGACGAGGTCCGCCGGGCGGTCCGCCAGAACATCAAGGAGGGCTGCGACGTCATCAAGCTCTACGTGACCGGCGAGGGGCTGCTCCGGCCGGGCGTGCCGCCGGAGGAGACGATGTACTCCTTCGAGGAGATCGCCGTCGCCGTGGACGAGGCGCACAAGCGGAACCGCCAGATCGCCGCGCACGTCCGAGGCAACGACGGCGTCAAGCTCTGCGTCGAGGCGGGCATCGACGTGCTCGAGCACGCGACCTACGCCGACGACGAGGCGGTCGAGATGATCGCGGCGAAGCGGGACGAGATCTTCGTCGTCCCCGGTCTCGGCTACCACTGGGGGATCCTCGAGAAGGGCGTCGCCTGCGGGATCCCGCCCGAGGTGATGGCGCTGACCGAGTACCAGGAGGAGTGGGAGCTCGGCTGCCAGGCGATGGAGAAGCTGAAGAACGCCGGCGTCCGGGTCGTTCCGGGCGGTGACTACGGCTTCGTGTGGTGCCCTCACGGCGAGTATGCGAAGGACATCGAGCTCTTCGTCACCGACATGGGCTTCTCGCCGATGGAGGCGATCGTCGCCGCGACGAAGCACGGCGCCGAGCTCCTGCGGATGGAGTACATGACCGGGACGATCGAGGAGGGCAAGTGCGCGGACATCCTCGTCGTCGACGGCGATCCGCTCGAGAACATCGCGATCCTCCAGGACCGGTCGAAGCTCGACCTGGTGATGAAGGACGGCAAGGTCTACGTGAACAACCTCGGGCTGCCGCAGGAGCTGCCCGCGATCGCGGACTTCGTGATGGACATCGAGAAGATCCAGAACGCGAAGGCGATGCCGACGACGATGCCGACCGCGGCCGAGGTGCAGCACTAGCGCACGCTCGCCTACGGCGAGCGTGCATTAACGTGGAGGGGCGGGAGCGGTCCCGCCCCTCCACGGCGC
>JBBILK010000437.1:1954-2961 GCA_037444965.1 Actinomycetota bacterium
CAACGGGGTGCGCACGTACTACGAGGAGTACGGCTCGGGACCGTCGCTCGTGCTCGTCCACGGGCTCGGCGCGACCGGCACCGACCTCTGGAAGAAGCAGATCGCCGACCTGGCGGGCGACTTCCGGGTCGTCGTCTACGACCTGCGCGGCTCGGGCCGGAGCGAGGTGACCCCGGGGCCGTACACGATCGGCCAGCTCGCGGACGACCTCGACGGGCTCGTGGAGGCGCTCGGCCTCGCCCCGGTCGCCCTGATGGGCCACTCGATGGGAGGCTCGATCGTCCTCGAGGAGGCCGGGCGCCAGCCGGAACGCGTACGGGCGGCGGTCTGCGTCGGCGTCGCGATCGACCTCCCCGAGCAGGCGCGGGCAGGGCTCGCGACCCGGGCCGAGACGGTGGAGCGCGAGGGCATGAGCGCAGTCGCCGAGACGGTGGCGACGAACGGGCTCGCTCCCTCGTTCCGCGAGGCGCACGCCGAGGAGTTCCAGGAGCTCGTCTCGCTGCTCGCCTCGAACGACGTCCACGGGTACGCCGCCCAGTGCCGGGCGCTCGTCGAGATGGCGATCAGCGAGCACCTCCCCCGGATCGCGGCCCCGACCCTCTTCGTCTGCGGCGAGCTCGACGCGGTCTCGCCCCCGGCCGCGAACCGGGCGGGCGCGGCGCGGATGGCGAACGCCCGGGTCGCCGAGATCCCCGGCTGCGCCCACATCGTCCCCTGGGAGAAGCCGGACGAGCTCCGGGCGGCCGCCCGCCCGTTCCTGCTCGAGCACCGGTAGGCCGCCCCGTGCCGGGGTGGATCGACTCGGCCGACCGCTGGCTGGTCGAGCAGGTTCAGAGCCTCCAGAACCCGCCGCTCGACGCGCTCTTCCGCGCGCTCTCCGGGATTCCGTTGCGCGTCGCGCTCCTCTGCGCGGCCGTCGTCGCCGTCTCGCTCGTCGCCCACAGCCTCCGCCCGGCGGTCGCGGCCTCGCTCGCGATCGCGCTCGCGCTCGCCGCGAACGCCGCCGC
>JBBILK010000438.1:0-2697 GCA_037444965.1 Actinomycetota bacterium
CGCCGGTGGCCAGCACGACCGTCTTCGCGCCGATCGTCTTCACGCCCCCGTTCACGAGATCCCAGCAGATGACCCCCTGACAGCGGCCGTCCTCGACGACGAGCCGGTAGGCGAAGAACTCCTCGTACGTCGGGATCTCGCGCTTTATCACCTGCTCGTAGAGCACGTGGATGAGGACATGGCCGGTGATGTCGGCCGCGAAGACCGTGCGCGGCGCCCCGGCGGCACCGAAGGGCCGCTGCGCGAGCTTGCCGTCCGGCGTCCGGCTGAAGACGCAGCCCCAGTGCTCGAGCTGGTAGATGTCGCCGGGCGCCTCGGCGGTGAAGATCTCGATCGCGTCCTGGTCGCCGAGGTAGTCGGAGCCCTTGACCGTGTCGAACGCGTGCAGCTCCGGGCTGTCCTCGCTCGCGTTGCCGAGCGCCGCGTTGATGCCGCCCTCCGCCGCACCCGAGTGGCTTCGGGTCGGATGGAGCTTCGACACGATCGCGACGTCCGCGCCGGCGTCGTATGCCTCAACGGCCGCGCGCATCCCTGCGAGCCCGGCCCCGACGACGAGCACGTCGTGCTTGCCAATCACCACGAAAGACCCTACACAAAACGCCAGGACGGCAGCGGGCGATGCAAACGCGAGGCGATCGGGCTACGCTGCGGGTCATGACGCAGCTCGACGATCGGCTCGGGACGTCGTCTGCACCTCCACCGAACCTGCGGCACGAGCGGCTCCGCGCCTGGGTCGCCGAGATGGTCGAGCTCTGCAAGCCGAACGCGGTGCACTGGTGCGACGGCTCGGAGGACGAGTACCAGCTGATGTGCGACCTGCTCGTCGCGTCGGGGACGTTCCTCGAGCTCGACCAGGAGAAGCGCCCGAACAGCTACCTCGCCCGCTCGGACCCGACCGACGTGGCCAGGGTCGAGGACCGCACGTTCGTCTGCAGCCTCGCGAGGATCGACGCGGGCCCGACGAACAACTGGGTCGACCCGCGCGAGATGCACGCGATCCTCGACCGGCTCTTCGACGGCTGCATGCGGGGGCGCACGATGTACGTCGTCCCGTTCAGCATGGGCCCGCTCGGCTCGCCGATCGCGTACACGGGCGTCGAGATCACCGACTCTCCCTACGTCGTCGCGAGCATGCGGATCATGACCAGGATGGGGGCCAGCGTGCTCGACGCGCTCGGCGAGGACGGTGACTTCGTGCCGTGCATGCACTCGGTCGGGATGCCACTCGCGGCGGGCGAGGACGACGTGCCCTGGCCGTGCAACGAGGAGAAGTACATCGTCCACTTCCCGGAGGAGCGCTCGATCTGGTCGTTCGGCAGCGGCTACGGCGGCAATGCGCTCCTCGGCAAGAAGTGCCTGGCGCTCCGCATCGCCTCGAAGATCGCCCACGACGAGGGCTGGCTCGCGGAGCACATGCTGATCCTCGGCGTCGAGGCGCCCGACGGCGAGAAGACCTACGTCGCGGCCGCGTTCCCGAGCGCGTGCGGCAAGACGAACTTCTCGATGCTCATCCCGCCCGAGGCGATGAGCGACTGGAAGGTCACCACGGTCGGCGACGACATCGCGTGGATCAAGCTCGGCGAGGACGGGCACCTGTACGCGATCAACCCCGAGTACGGGCTCTTCGGCGTCGCGCCGGGAACCTCGTACCGGTCGAACCCGAACGCGATGGCCGCCTGCGCCGCCAACACGATCTTCACGAACGTCGCCCTCACCCCGGACGGAGACGTCTGGTGGGAAGGGATGACCGAGGAGGCGCCCCCAGAGCTGACCGACTGGCAGGGGCGCCCGTGGACGCCCGCCAGCGGCACGCCGGCCGCACATCCGAACGCGCGCTTCACCGCTCCGCTCAGCCAGTGCCCGTCTCTCGACCCGGAATGGGACAACCCGCGCGGGGTGCCGATCAGCGCCTTCGTCTTCGGTGGGCGTCGCCGGGACACCGTTCCGCTCGTCTGCCAGGCGTTCAACTGGACCTACGGCGTGTACCTCGGCGCCACGATGGGCTCCGAGACGACTGCCGCCGCCGCCGGTGCGACCGGCAACGTCCGCCGCGACCCGATGGCGATGCTGCCGTTCTGCGGCTACCACATGGCGAGCTACTGGAACCACTGGCTCTGGTTCGGCCGCAGCATCCCCCACCCGCCGCGGATCTTCGGCGTGAACTGGTTCCGCCGCGACGAGAACGGGGACTTCCTCTGGCCGGGCTTCGGCGACAACATGCGGGTGCTGCGCTGGATCGTCGAGCGCTCGAACGGCCGGGTCGCCGCGGCCGAGAGCCCGCTTGGCTGGATGCCGCGTTACGAGGATCTCGACTGGCGGGGGCTCGAGGACTTCCCCCGCGAGCGGTTCGGGCAGCTGATGTCGATCGACCGGGACGTGTGGGCGCGCGAGCTGCTCTCGCACGAGGAGCTGTTCTCCGACCTCTACGACCGGCTGCCGAAGGAGATGATCTTCGTCCGGCAGCTGCTCCTGTCCGCGCTCTTCCGCTCGCCCGAGCTCTGGCAGCTCGAGGGCGACGTCGACCTCACCTGACCGCTACGGCTCGCCGTCCCAGTAATCGAGCTGCTCGAGGCGGGCGATCACGCCGACCCCTCGGAAGTAGATCTTGCCGGAGCGCGGGTAGAACGTGATGTCGTTCGGCTCGCGGGTGCCGTAGGCGAGGTAGGTGAGACCGGCCGGCCCGGCTCGGAACGCGTG
>JBBILK010000438.1:2707-2958 GCA_037444965.1 Actinomycetota bacterium
GCTGGGAACCGCGGTCTGCGCCCTCTGGCTGCGGGCGCGTCGCGGCGGGCCGGGCGACGACGCTGCCGCGCCGCACGGCGTGCTCCTCGTCCCCGAGCTCGAGCGTCCCGCCGCCGTCGAGAACGACGAAGATCTCCTCCTCGGCCGAGTGGCAGTGCGGCGGGCAGGAGAGCTTGCCGGCGGGCACGGTGACGTGCTGGAGCCCTGTGCGGACGGAGCCGGCGGCCCGCGCCAGATCGCGTGCGAGGCGC
>JBBILK010000439.1:0-2948 GCA_037444965.1 Actinomycetota bacterium
CTGGCGCGGCGCCCGGCCGGCCCGCTCCGGCCGGACGAGCAGCCGCTCGAGCAGGGCCGAGAGCGCCCGCTCGAGCGTGACCGCGTTGCCGACCGCCTCGGGGAAGGCGAGGGTCTCCGAGAGCTCCTCGGGCGGCCGGCGCGGCCGGACGCGCGCCGAGCCTTCGCCCCGCGCAAGCCGCCACGCCTCGGCTCCGTCCGGTCCGAGCCGGTCGGAGACGGCCGGGCCTGGCAGGCGGGCGAGCTCGCCGAGACGGCGGATGCCGAGCTCGGAGAGCTCGCGGCGGCGCTCCGGAGTGAGCGGTAGGAGGTCGAGGGGGAGCGGCTCGAGGAAGAGCGCCGTCTCGCCGTCGTCGACGACGATCGCACCCCCGGCGGGAGCGACGCTCGCGGCGGCGAGCGCGGCGAAGCGGCGGGTCGCGACCCCGAGCCTCGGCTCCCACTCCGCTCCCGCGGCGGCGAGCGCAGCGCGAAGCACCGCGTCGAGGCCGCCGCTCATCCGCTCGACCCCGCTCGTCTCGAAGTAGGCGCAGCCCGGCTCGACCGGCTCGACGGCGAGCCCGGCCCCCTCGAGGCGCCGGAGCAGCTTCTCCCACTCCTCCTCGACGGCGGCCGGGTCCTGCTCGGCGAGGACGAGCTCCGGGCAGGTGGCGAGCGCCTCGCCGAGCTGCGTCCCCGGCTTCACGCCGGCCCGCTCGGCGGCGGCCGTGCACGGCCCGACGACGCTTCGCTCTCCGGGCGCCGGCCCGAGCGCTACCGGCTTCCCCGCGAGCTCGGGCCGCGAGCGAAGCGCGGCCTGTAGCGGGAAGGCGGGGATCACCAGGCAGGCGATCATGGGAACGTATGTTCTACACGAACAGACGTTCTCCTGTCAAGCGCAGCCGGCCCACGACCGGGCTTCGAAGCTACGTGTGCGGCACGAACAGCCAGCCGCTGTTCGGCGCGCGATCCTTGCAGGCGGTCGTGCAGGCGGCGGAGCCCCTGTACGTGCTCGTGGCGGCGAGGCGGAGGCTCTCGTCCGGACTCTCGACCTCCTCCGCGATCACGTCCTGCGGGAAGCTGAAGCGAACGGTCGAGCCGTTCACCTTCGTCACCGGAATCGGCTCGAAGTTCGACCCCTGGCCCGAGAGGAGAGCGACGAGGGCGCTATCGATGCGGACGATGCGCGCTCGGTACTCGCTCGCGCCGTCGAGATCCGTGTCGAAGAGGACGACGAGGCGGTTCGGCCCGGTCGAGGCGAGAACGCTGTTCGCCCACGTGCCCCACGTCCGCACGGTCACGGTGACGAAGCCGGACGAGCTCCTCCCCGTGAGCGTCCGGAGGTCGAGCTTCCCGCTCACGTCGTTCGGATCGGAGAGCGTCGCTCCCATGGCGGGGGCGGCGAGGGCGAGCGCCGCGACCGTCGCGGCGGCGAGGGCGAGGAGGCGCGCGAGAGATGTCATGGGCGGAGCGTAGCGATCTCGGCGGCTGTCCCGCGCATCCCGACGAGCACGGGCACGACGTCGAGCACGCTCTCGCGGGCGCACCACGCGATGTCGCTCTCGAGGCCGGCAGCGAGCAGGTTGCGAGCGCTCTGGCTCGCGCGCAGCCCCTCCTCCGCACTTGCGAACGACCGCCGGAGGCGCACGGCGGCCTCCGCCGCGTCGGTCGGCTCGCCGCCCAGGAGCTCCACGAGCCGCCCCGCGCAGTAGGCGTCGTCCATCGCGAACTCCCCCTGGACGCCGGCGCAGACGATCGCGACGTCCTCTCCCCCGGTCCGCGCTGCCTCGACGACGGCTCCGAGGTTGAGCAGGCTCCCGGCGAGCACCCGCTCGCACCGCCCGGCCGCGGCGACGAGCGCGCGCGTGCCGTTCGTCGTCGTCAGGATCACGGTCTCGGAGAGCGGCTCGAGGAACTCCTGCGGCGAGTTGCCGAGGTCGAAGCCGGGGATCCGGACGCACGCCCGCTCGCCCGCCAGCAACCCTCCCGCGGCCTCCTGCAGCGCCTTCGCCTCCTCGATCTCCGAGCAGGAGAGCACGTGGCGGTAGCCCGCGGCGAGCGCCTGCGCGATCGTGGATGTCGCCCGGAGGACGTCGACGACGATCCCCGTCGGCGCGGCGACCACCTCGGCGGGGGTGAAGGCGACGTGGACGCGCACGGGGGCGGATCGTACCCCGCGCGGCGGGCCGAGCCTCCAACTACGATGCTCTCGATGGCCCACCCCGAGACGACCGAGGGTACGGTCTGCTACCGCCATCCCCGGGTCGAGACCGCCGTCAGGTGCTCGGACTGCGGGCGGCCGATCTGCCCGGACTGCATGGTCTTCGGCCCGGTCGGGATCCGCTGCCCCGACTGCTCGGGCCAGCGGACGGTCGCGGCGAAGACCGCCCGCCGGGTGCGCAGAGCCGGCGAGCGGGCCCCCGTCGGCATCGTGACGACCGCGCTCGTCGCCGTCAACGTGGTGGTCTTCCTCGCCGAGCTCGCGTCGAGCCGAGACTGGCAGACGACCTCCGGACGCGTCTTCGAGGAGGGAGCGCTCTACGGACCGTTCGTCGCCGACGGCGAGTGGTACCGGCTGATCACGGCGGCGTTCCTGCACGCCGGGCCGATCCACCTCCTCTTCAACATGCTCATCCTCTGGTGGTTCGGGCGGAACCTCGAGTACGTCATCGGCCCGGGTCGCTACCTCGGCCTCTACCTCGCCTCGGCCCTGGCCGGCTCGGCGGGGGCCCTGCTCTTGACGCCGGACACCCCGACCGTGGGCGCCTCGGGAGCGGTGTTCGGGATTCTCGGTGCCGGCCTCGTGCTCGAGCGAAGCCGCATCTACGTGTTCGGCGGCAGCGCGCTCGCGATCGTCGTGATCAACCTGGTCCTCACCTTCGCGATCTCGAGCATCTCGATCGGCGGACATCTCGGCGGGCTGTTCGGCGGCATCGCCTGCATGCTGCTCCTGCAGCGGTTCGGCCGCAG
>JBBILK010000440.1:0-2942 GCA_037444965.1 Actinomycetota bacterium
GTGTGGGATCCCGAGAAGGCCCTCACCGTCTCCGCGAAGACGCACCACTCGAACGTCGACTACAACCTGTTCGAGGGCACGGAGGTGATCGGAGCGCCCGAGGTCGTGCTCGTCCGCGGCCAGGTGATCGTCGAGGCTGACGAGCTCGTGGCCCAGCCGGGCGCGGGTCAGTTCGTGAAGCGCGCGCGCTTCGGGGAGGAGCTGACGGCGAGGACGAGGGCGGCAGCGTGAGCGACGAGGCCGCCCGCGAGGTCTACGCCCGCGCCGGCCTCGGCCAGGGGCTCCGGCTCGGTGCCAGGCCGGCCGTGCTCGTCGTCGACTTCAGCTGCGGCTTCACCGATCCCGCCTGCGCCCTCGGGTCGGATCTGTCGCAGGAAGTCGAGGCGACGCGGCGGTTGCTCGATGCGGCGCGCGAGAAGGGCCTGCCGGTGATCTTCACCACGATCGGCTTCGATCCGAGCGGAAAGGACGGGGGCCTCTGGCTCCAGAAGGCACCGGCGCTGACGGAGCTCGAGCTCGGCGGGCGCTTCGTCGAGATCGACCCGCGCCTCGGGCGGCGCGACGACGAGCCGGTCGTCCTGAAGAAGGGTGCGTCGGGGTTCTTCGGCACGAACCTCGCCTCCATCCTCATCTCGCAGGGCATCGACACCGTGATCCTCTGCGGTGCGACGACGAGCGGCTGCATTCGCGCCACCGCGATCGACCTGCTCCAGTACGGCTGGCCGACGATCGTGCCGCGCGACTGCGTCGGCGACCGGGCGCAGGCCCCGCACGAGGCAAACCTGTTCGACATCCAGGCGAAGTACGCGGACGTCGTCAGCCTCGCCGACGCTCTCGCCTACGTCGAGCGCGTCGGCGATCGGGTGGCCGCTTCGGCGTGAAGGTCGTTCTCCTCCCGGGCGACTGCATCGGGCCCGAGATCACGGCGGAAGCAAGGCGAGCACTGCTCGCCTTGCTCCCCGGCCTCGTGCTCGAGGAGCACCCGTTCGGTGCGGAGGCGATCCGGCGTTTCGGCGACCCGCTTCCCGCCGGAACGCTCGAGGCCTGCCGGAGCGCCGACGCCGTCCTCAAGGGGCCGATCGGCGACCCGGAGTTCGACGCGGCCGACGTACGGCCCGAGCAGGGCCTGCTCCGGCTGCGCGGGGCGCTCGACGTGTACGCGAACCTGCGCCCTGCCCGGCAGGGCGACGTCGACCTCCTGATCGTTCGCGAGCTCGTGGGCGGGCTCTACTTCGGCGCTAAGGGCGTTCGCGCCGACGGCACCGTCTTCGACACCTGCGAGTACCACCCGAGCCAGGTCGAGCGGATCGTCCGGCGCGGCTTCGAGCTCGCCGGCGCCCGCCGCGGCCGGCTGACGTCGGTCGACAAGGCGAACGTGCTCGAGACGTCGCGGCTCTGGCGGCGGATCGTCGGCGAGCTCGCCGCGAGCTACCCGGGCGTCGAGGTCGAGCACATGCTCGTCGACAACGCCGCCATGCAGCTCGTCGAGCGCCCGGGCCGCTTCGACGTGATCGTGACCGAGAACATGTTCGGGGACATCCTCTCCGACGAGGCGGCGGCGGTCACCGGCGGGCTCGGCCTCGCCGGCTCGGCCAGCCTCGGCGACGCCGGCCCCGGGCTCTTCGAGCCGGTCCACGGGTCCGCTCCCGACATCGCCGGCAAGGGAATCGCGAACCCGGCCGGGATGCTCCGCTCGGCCGCGCTCATGCTCGCGCACGGGCTCGGCCGCCCGGAGGAGGCGCGCAGGCTCGACGGGGCGATCGACCGGGCGCTCGAGGCGGCACCGACCGCGGATCTGGGCGGGGCGGCGACGACGAGCGAGTTCGGCGACACCGTGCTCGCCGGTCTTCGCATCGCAGCATCTTGATGCTATGATGCAGTTATGACAAAGGTGCGGACGACGGTCACCCTCGATCGCGAGGTGCTGCGGGCGGTCAAGGTCAAGGCCGCACGCACCGGCAAGGGCGACAGCGAGGTGATCGAGGAGGCATTGCGTCGTGACCTCGGCTTCGACGTCCTCGACCGCATCTGGGCCGCAAACGACATGGACGAGGACGAGGCCATGGAGCTCGCCCTCGAGGCGCAGCGCTGGGCGAAGCGGGAACTGAGAAGCGGACGGCGGGCTTCGGCCTGACGCCGTGCGGGCAGTTCTCGACTCGGACGTCCTCATCTCCGCGCTCCTCTCACCACGGGGCGCGCCGGCGGCGCTCGTGAGAGCCTGGCTGAGCGGGCGGTTCGAGCTTGTCCTCTCCCATGAGCTCCTCGAGGAGCTGACGACCGCGCTCGGCTACCCGAAGCTGGCCATTCGCGTGCCGGAGACGGAGCGAGACCGGCTGATCGATTGCCTGCTCGCCGCGGGAACGCTCGTCGACGATCCCGGCACGACGGCGGCCGTCCGTGCTGCTGATCCCGGCGACGACTACCTGATCGCGCTCGCGCGCTCCGCGCGCGCTGTTCTCGTTTCGGGTGACCGCCATCTGCTCGCTCTGGCTCCGGCGCTGCCCGTCTTCTCGCCGCGCGAGTTTCTCGTTCTGCTCGGCGATGCTCGACCGGCCTCGGCGCAGCGGCTGCTGCATAGGATGAGGCGGTGACGATCTCCGATCCAGCCTGGCTCGCCGAGCGCCTGCGCGCGCAGGCCGCGGTCGAGCGCGCCCAGGCGCTGCACGAGCTCGCGGAGCTGAGCGCGATCGACGCGCCCACCGGTGATCCCGAGGCGCTGAAGGAGCCGGAGCGGCTGCTCGCCGGCTACCTGGCCGACGTGGGCGGCGAGCTGCGCCGGCACCTGTCGCCGCTCGGCACCCATCTCGAGGCTCGCTTCGGCGACGACGGTGCCGCACCGATTCTCGTGCTCGGCCACTACGACACCGTCTGGCCGCGGGGAACGGTCGCCGAGCGGCCGTTCCGGCTCGAGAACGGGATCGCCCGCGGCCCGGGCGTCCTCG
>JBBILK010000441.1:0-2927 GCA_037444965.1 Actinomycetota bacterium
CTCCGTGCCGAACAGGCGGCAGTTGAAGATGTACGGCGTGTCCGCGTCGAAGACGGTCGCCAGCTTCCCGACCGCGCCGTTCGCGAACCGCACGGCTGCGACGACGTTCGGGTCGTAGGCGTAGTCCATGTTGATCTTCTTCGGCCCCGAGAAGGCGGCCACCTCGACGATCTCGCCGCCCAGGTAGCGCAGGATGTCGACCGCGTGGCAGCCGCCGGCGATGAACGAGCTCCTCCCCCGCTCCCAGCTGACGAACGACTTGTAGCCCGGGTAGTAGGTCTGGAGCGGGTGCCAGTAGTCGGCCTCGCCGTAGACGAGCTCGCCGAGCACCCCGTCCTCGATCAGCCGCTGCACGGTCAGGAACTGCGGGTTCCAGCGCAGCACGACGCTCGTCACCGTCTTCACGCCGGCCTTCGCGACCGCCTCCCTGATCGCCTGCGTATGAGCGGGCTCGAGGCCGATCGGCTTCTCGATCACGATATGGCGGCCCGTCTCCGCCGCCCGCACGCAGTGCTCGGCGCGCACATCCGGGTGCGTCGCCGAGACGACGATGCCGACGCGCTCGTCGTCGAAGAGCTCGTCGACCGACGCGTACTCCTTCGCCTCCACGCCGTGCGCCCCCATCAGCCGGGTCGCCTTCCCCGGAGTGATGTTGTAGACGCCGACGAGCTCGGTGAGCGGGTTGTCCCGGAAGACCTTCACGTACTCCCCGGCCACCCAGCCCGCGCCGATGATGCCTACGCCGTACTTCGCCATGATCTGTGCCTCCGTCTTAGGGGATACCGAGCACCGCCAGACCGTCCCGGTTGATGATCGCCTCGATCACCTCCTCCGGGATCCGCGGCAGCGACGTTCCCTCGGTGAAGCGGTTGACGCGGCGGAGCTCCTCGACGCTCTCGCTCGGCGTCGTGAACGGCCAATCGCTTCCGAACAGGAGCTTCTCCTCGACGCCGTACTCGCAGGCGAGGACGAGCCCGTTGTAGAACTGCCACGGCCGGTAGTGGAGCGCCGAGATGTCCGCGTACAGGTTCGGGTGCTTGCGGACGAGGACGATCGTCTCCGCCATCCACGGATGACCGAGATGAGCGATCACGATCCTGAGCTCCGGGAACGCGAATGCGACCTCCTCGAGGAGCAACGGATCGGCGTACCTGAGCGGCGCGAGCCGCGGGAAGGTCGTCCCCTGGTGGATCAGCAGCGGGATCCCGAGCTCCTGCGCCTTGCCGTACACGGCGAGCGCGCGGCCGTCGAGCGGATGGAAGCTCTGGTAGATCGGCCCCAGCTTCAGCCCGCGCAGGCCGAGCGCGTGGGCCCGCTCCATCTCCTCGAGCGCCCCCGGGTGCGCCGGGTCGACCGACATGAAGCCGACGACGCGCCCCGGGTGGGCCGCCGCGTACGCGGCGATCGCGTCGTTCTGGTTCTCGGCCCCGCGCGCCAGGTCGAGGACGACCATGCGCTCGACCTGCGGCGAGAGCGCCTCCCAGTGCTCCTCGAACGTGAAGTCGAGCTTGAGGCTCGCGCCCGGCCGCACGCGCTCGTGGTACTCGGACGCGAGCCAGCGAAGCGGCGCGTGCGTGTGGATGTCGACGACCACCGGCGCCTCGCGACGTTAGCCCTCCCCGACGTAGGCGACCACGTCGATCTCGACCATGATCCCGAGCAGGTCGCTGCCGACCGTCGTCCGGACCGGCTTCGGGTCCGGGAAGTAGCGCGCGTAGACCTCGTTGTAGCGCGGAAACAGCGACAGGTCGGTGAGATGGACGGTCGCCTTGACGACGTCGGCCATCGAGGCGCCCGCGGCCTCGAGGATCGCCTTCACGTTCTCGAGTGTCCGCTCGGTCTGCTCCTCGATCGTCTCGCCGACGATCTCGCCCGAGGCCGGGTCGATCGGCCCCTGCCCCGACACGTAGACGAAGTCGCCGGCGCGGATGCCCTGCGAGTACGCCCCGCCCGGGGCGGCCGCGCCGTCGGTCCGGATCTGCTGCTTGCCCACACGTCCCTCCTCTACAAGATCCCGTGCTCCCTGAACACCTGCTGGATGCTGGCGCCGGCCGCGAGGAGCTCGCGGACGACGTTCTCGCCCGAGACCTTCTCGAGCGCCTTCTCGATCACCTCGCCCTCGATCGCTTGCGGGACGGCCACGCAGCCGTCGATGTCCGCGACGACGAGGTCGCCGTCGTGCACGAGCACTCCCCCCAGCTCGATCGGCGCGCGGATCGCGATCACGTCGAGGCGGCCCTTCGAGTCGGCCGGCGTCATCCCGGACGCGAAGACGGGGAAGCGCATGTCGATGATCCCCCAGGAGTCGCGGGTGAGCCCGTCGAGGATCACGCCGCGAGCGCCCTTCGCCCGCGTGTGGGTGGAGAGCAGCTCGCCCCACATCGCGGCGCGGGTGGAGCCCTGCTGCGTGCAGCAGACCACCTCGCCCGGCTTCAGATCGTCGAGGAGCTGCATCTCGAGCTTGAACGGCTCCGGCGGGATCTCGTAGACCTCGGCCGCGAGCATCGTGGCCGCGCGGCCGACGATCTTCGCCTCCGGGAAGAGCGGCCGGATGTCGTGGCGCATCACCTGGTGCCAGTAGCCGAGCTCGTCCATGACGTCCCCGATCACGCTCGTGTAGAGCCGCTCCTGGATCGAGTCGAAGTACTCCGCCCCCCACCTGTCCATCTCGCTCCTATCGCTCGACGTCGACCGGCCGCCGCTCGGCGACCGACCGCTTCATGGCCTGCTCGATCCTGATCGCCGCGATCCCGTCCTCGATCGTGACGTTCGGGCGACGTCCCTCACGGACGCTCTCGACGAAATGGCGCACCTCGCCTGCGTATCCGTGCAAGTGCCGCGGGTCGAGAGCGTCGCCTGGGAGCTGGTCGTTGGGCTCCCACACCTCGGGCGTCTCGCGGCCGGCGAGGTGGGCGGTGACGGTCCGC
>JBBILK010000442.1:0-2919 GCA_037444965.1 Actinomycetota bacterium
CGCCCGAGCTGATCACCGGACGCGAGATGGGCGAGGCGGTCGCGAAAGCGCTCGGCAGCCGCCGCGTCGTCCTGATGCGAAACCATGGCGTGCTCGTCGTCGGGAAGGACGTCGCCTGGGCCGTGCTCGCCGCCGTCACGCTGGAGCGGGCGATCCGGTTGCAGACGATCGCCGCCTCGCTCGGGCCGCTCAGCCCGATCCCGCAGGAGACTGCCGCGCGCATGCTCCCGGAGAAGTACAACGACGGCCTCGTCGACGAGTACTGGGCGGCGTGGCTTCGCAAGCTCGCCCGCTCGGGGCTCGCGCCGACCGAGTGATGGAGCTCCGGCTCTCCGTCAACGGCCGGGCGGTCTCGGCGGAGATCGAGCCGCAGGAGCTCCTGCTCGACTTCCTGCGCGACGGCCTCGGGCTCACCGGCGCGAAACGGTCCTGCGACGTCCAGGTGTGCGGCGCCTGCACGGTCCTCCTGGACGGCCTGCCGGTCAGCTCGTGCTGCACGCTGGCCTACGAGGCCCGGGGACGCGAGGTGACCACGGTCGAAGGGCTCGCCGAGCGGACCGAGTTCGCTGCCCTCGAGCGCGCGTTCGCCGAGCACGCCGCGGTCCAGTGCGGCTACTGCACGCCGGGCCTCGCGCTCACGGTCCAGGCACTCCTCGACGAGAGCGCGCTCGCGAGCCCGGAGGCGATCCGGCACAACCTGGCCGGGAACCTGTGCCGCTGCACCGGGTACAAGGCGATCCTCGAGGCGGTGCACGAGCTCGCCGGGGTTCAGGGGTCGTGAGCCAGGCGGTCGAGCTCCGTCCGGGAGCGGTCGTCGGCACCCCGGCCGAACGGGTCGACGCGGCCGAGAAGCTCCGCGGCCAGGCTCAGTTCACCGGCGATCTCGCCGTCCCGAGGATGCTCCACGGGAAGCTCCTCAGAGCGCCTCTCCCCCACGCCCGGATCGTCTCGATCGACGCCTCGCGGGCCGAGCGCGCGCCGGGCGTCGTCTGCGTTCTGACGGGCCAGGACCTGCTCGACCTCGCGAATCCCCGCTACGGGCACGCGATCAAGGACCGGCCGATCGTCGCGATCGACCGCGTCCGCTTCGCCGGCGAGCCGGTCGCCGCCGTCGCGGCCACCGACGAAGCGGCGGCCGAGGCCGCGCTCGAGCTCGTCGAGGTCGAGTACGAGGAGCTGCCCGCCGCGACGACCGTCGAGGAAGCGCTCGCCCCCGGCGCGCCCTCCCTGCACGAGGAGCCCATGGAGGCGGGGCTCTTCCACGGGCTCGGTCAGCTCGCCGAGCGGGACGGAAACGTCTGCTACCGCTACCGGATCGACCGCGGCGAGGTCGAGGCCGCCTTCGCCCACGCCGACGTGATCGTCGAGGGCGACTACACCTTCCCGGCCGTCTACCAGTACGCGCTCGAGACCCACACCGTGATCGCCGACTACGGGCCCGGCGAGATCACGGTCTGGGCCTCGTGCCAGCACCCGTTCCTCGTCCGGGCGGAGCTGGCCGATCTCTTCGGCTTGCCGCTCTCGCGAGTGCGGTTGATCGTCCCGTACCTGGGCGGCGGCTTCGGCTCGAAGTCGTACACGAAGCTCGAGCCGATCACGGTCGCGGTCGCGCGGAAGGCCGGGCGGCCGGTGCGGATCCGAAACCGGGTCGACGAGGCGATGCTGACCACGCGGCGCCACGGCATGCGCTGCCGCATGCGCACGGCCGCGACGAAGGAGGGACGCCTGCTCGGGCGCGAGGTCGACATGTGGCTCGACACGGGCGCGTACGCCGACAACGGGCCTCGAGTCACCGCGACCGGAGGCGACGCCGCTCCCGGCCCCTACCGCTGGGCCGCCTACCGCGTCGATGCCGCCTGCGTCTACACGAACACGTCGCCGTCGGGCTCGTACCGGGCGTTCGGGGCAACCCACGTGCAGTGGATCGGCGAGTCCCAGGTGGACGAGGTCGCCCGCCGCCTCGGCCTCGACCCGCTCCAGCTGCGCCGCGACAACCTGTGCCTGCCCGGGGAGGAGCTCCGCGCAGGCGGCAAGCCCCTCGACGCCGACCTCGTCGGTGACGTCGAGAAGGTCGCGGCGGCGATCGGGTGGGACGAGCCCCGACCCGCCTGGCGAGGCCGCGGCGTCTCCGTCGGGCTGCTCGCGGCCGGAGCGCATCCGGTCTCGACCGCGACCGTTCGCCTCGAGTCGGACGGCACCGCCGTCGTCCTCGTCGGCACGACCGAGAAGGGCCAGGGAGCGCGCACGGTGATGGCACAGATCGCGGCCGAGGAGCTTCGCCTCCCGCTCGAGCGGGTGCGGGTGCAGGGAACCGATACCCGCTTCACGCCCTACGACCGCTCCACCGGAGCGAGCCGCTCGACCACGCTCGCCGGGCTCGCAGTGCAGCGTGCCGCCCGCAGCGTCTACGAGCAGCTCGCGGAGATCGCGGACGGCGAGCCGGCTCCCGAGGACTACGTCGCGCTCATGCGTCGCCGCTTCGGCTTCGCCGGCGGCGAGCTGATCGGCACCGGCGAGGTGCGCCCCAGCGGGACCGGCTCGTACGCGGAAGGCCCAGTCTTCTGGGAGGTCTGCGTCGGCGGCGCGGAGGTGGAGGTCGACCCGGAGACCGGTGTCGTCCGCGTCCTGCGCACCGCGACGGTCGCCGACGTCGGCAAGGCGATCAACCCGAAGCTCGTCGAGCGGCAGGACGAGGGAGCCACGCTGCAGGGGATCGGGAACGCGCTCTTCGAGGAGATGGTCTGGATCGACGGCCAGCTCGCGAACGACACCCTGCTCGAGTACCGGGTCCCGACCGTGCGCGACGTTCCGGACGAGATGACGTGCATCATCGTCGAGAACGGGGACGGTCCCGGCCCCTACGGCGCGAAGGGCTGCGGCGAGGGGGCGCTCGCGGCGGTTCCGGCCGCGATCGTGAAC